>JANPMR010000259.1:0-1741 GCA_031427055.1 Rubrivivax sp. | reverse complement strand
CAGTTCGGCGCCGCGCCCAACACCCAGGCCTGCGCGGTGGACCTGGCGCTGCCCGGCACGCTGCCGGTGATGAACCGCGGCGCGGTCGAGCGCGCCATCCGCTTCGGCCTGAAGGTGGAGGCCAGGGTGGCGCCGGTGTCGATCTTCGCGCGCAAGAACTACTTCTACCCCGACCTGCCCAAGGGCTACCAGATCAGCCAGTACGAGACGCCGGTGGTGCAGGGCGGGCGCATCAAGTTCCTGCTGAATGGCGTCGAGCGCAAGGTGCGGCTGACGCGTGCGCACCTGGAAGAAGACGCCGGCAAGAGCCTGCACGAGGACTTCGCCGGCCAGACCGGCATCGACCTCAACCGCGCCGGCACGCCGCTGCTGGAGATCGTCTCCGAGCCCGACATGCGCAGCAGCGCCGAGGCGGTGGCGTACGCCAAGGCGCTGCATGAGCTGGTGGTTTGGCTGGGCATCTGCGACGGCAACATGCAGGAGGGCAGTTTCCGATGCGACGCCAACGTCTCGGTGCGCAGGCCGGGGGCGGCCCTGGGCACGCGACGCGAGATCAAGAACCTCAACAGCTTTCGCTTCCTGCAGCAGGCCATCGACTTCGAGGTGCAGTGGCAGATCGACCGTATCGAAGACGGCCTGGCCGTCGAGCAGGCCACCGTGCTGTTCAACCCGGACACGGGCGAGACGCGCGCCATGCGCAGCAAGGAAGACGCGCACGACTACCGTTATTTCCCCGACCCCGATCTGCCGCCGTTGGTTATCGCACCCGAATGGGTGGAGCGGGTGCGGGCCACCATGCCCGAAGATCGCCCGACGATGGCCGCGCGCTTTGAGCGTGACGACGGCCTATCCGCCAACGCCGCAGCCATGCTGACGCAGAGCCCAGCTTTCGCGCGCCACTACGAGGCGTTGCGTGACGCTTCCGGTCATCCCAAGCCGGCGGCGAACTGGATGATGGGCGAGGTAAGCAAGCGGCTGAACGCCGAAGGGCGATCGATAGAGCAGGTCTCTTTCCCCCTGACGCAGTTGGCGGAACTCATTCGTCGGGAATCGGACGGCACCCTGCTTAAAGCACATGCCCTAGTGGTCTTCAACAAGCAGTGGGCAGGTGCGGGCGGCAGTTTCGAAATTCAGCAAACCCATGGCCTCGGCTTACAGGGCGCGCTGAGTATTGATGCGATCATCGAAGCCGAAGGCCTCGAACAGATGAACGACAGCAGCGCCCTGCAAGCCATCGTCGACGCGGTCATCGCAGCCAACGCCAAGTCCGTGGCCGAATTCCGCGCCGGCAAGGACAAGGCCTTCAACGCTCTCGTGGGCCAGGTCATGAAGGCCAGCCAGGGCAAGGCCAACCCGGCGCAGGCCGGCGAACTGTTGCGCCAGCGCCTGCAGGCGCCCTGAGCCTTGCGCGCCTGCAGCGGCCCGCAGCCCTTCAGCGCGGCGTCGACGCGGCGGGCTTGACGGTGGCCGCGGGTTTGGCGCCCGGCTGCGAAGCCGGCACCGGCGGCCGCGGCGGCAGCAGCGCCATCGGACCCAGCGAGCCCGGCTGGGCGCCGGCCCACAGCTGGCGCAGGCGGTCGAGTTCGGCGTCGTAGATCTTGTTGATGCGTACCAGTTCGGCTTCCTGGTTGGCATTGAAGGAGCGCTGGGCTTCGATCGAGGCCTCGTTGGCATCGATGGCCGATCTGAGCTTGGGTGGCAAGGTCTTGCCTTGGTAGAACTCGGCCTCTTCGCGCAGGGG
>JANPMR010000258.1:0-1514 GCA_031427055.1 Rubrivivax sp. | reverse complement strand
TGCACGCTGGTGGCGGTGAAGAAGGGCATCCCGGTGGTGCATGTCGAAGCCGGCCTGCGCAGCTACGACCGCAAGATGCCCGAAGAGATCAACCGCGTGCTGACGGACCAGGTGGCCGACCGCCTGTACACCACCGAACGCAGCGCGCTGGCCAACCTGCTGCGCGAAGGCGTGGCCGAGTCGCGCGTCTGCTTTGCCGGCAACGTGATGATCGATTCGCTGCTGTCCAACCGCGAACACGCGCGGCCGGCGGCTGACACGCTGCGCGCCGGCGGTGCCGATCCGGCGCTGGTGCAGCAAGCGGGTGGCTACGGCGTGGTCACCCTGCACCGGCCGTCCAACGTCGACGATGCCGTCACCCTGCGCAGCCTGCTGGGCGTGCTGGCCGAGATCGCGCAGCGCCTGCCGCTGGTCTTTGCGCTGCACCCGCGCACGCGTGCCAACATCGACAAGTTCGGGCTCGGCAGCTTGCTCGACCCGGCGCGCATGGTCATCCTGCCGCCGCAGGGCTACCTCGAAATGGTGGGCCTGATGACGGGCGCGAAGCTGGTGCTGACGGATTCCGGTGGCCTGCAAGAAGAGACAACGGCGCTCGGCGTGCCATGCCTCACGATGCGCGAGAACACCGAGCGCCCGATCACGGTCGAGCAAGGTACAAACTCGATGGTTGGCCGCGACTTGCAAGCCATCCGCGATGGCGTGGCCGAGATACTGGCCGGCCGTGGCAAGCACGGCCGCGTGCCGGAGTTGTGGGACGGCCATGCCGCCAACCGCATTGCCGCCGATCTCTACCAATGGCTGTGCGCCGGAGCGCACTGAAGACACGATGCTCGCCCCCGCGATCAAGACCGGGCTCACCAATGCCCTGACCATCGACGTGGAAGATTACTTCCAGGTCTCTGCCTTCGCGCCATACATCCGGCGCGACGAGTGGGACAGCCGCGAGTGCCGCATCGAGCGCAACGTCAACCGCATCCTCGACATGCTGGCTGGCCGCAGCGTCAAGGCCACCTTCTTCACGCTCGGCTGGGTGGCCGACCGCTACCCGCAGGTGGTGCGCCGCATCGTCGCCGAAGGCCACGAGCTGGCCAGCCACGGCTATGGCCACGAGCGCGCCAGTGATCTGACTGAGGCTGCCTTTACCGCCGACGTCACGCGGGCCAAGAAGCTGCTGGAAGACATTGCCGGCGCGCCGGTGCTGGGCTACCGCGCGCCAAGTTTCTCCATCGGCACCGGCAACCTCTGGGCCTTTGACGTGCTGGCACGCACCGGCCACCGCTACAGCAGCAGCATCTACCCGATCCAGCACGATCACTACGGCATGCCCGACTCGCCGCGCTTTGCGTACAAGCTGGGCAGCGGCCTGCTCGAGATCCCCGTGACCACGCTGCGCCTGGGCAAGCGCAACCTGCCGTCCAGCGGCGGCGGCTACTTCAGGCTGCTGCCCTACGCGGTGTCGCGCTGGATGATCAAACGCGTGAACCGCGAAGACCGCGAGTCGGCCGTCTTCTACT
>JANPMR010000257.1:0-3086 GCA_031427055.1 Rubrivivax sp. | reverse complement strand
GGCGGTCGGCTTCGGTGGCCTCGGGCGCCAGGTGCTTGGGCTCGATGTTGACCACCAGGCCGATACGGTGGCGGCCCTCGGCGCGGTAGCGGCGCACCGCGGCGGCGTGGGCCTGCAGCAGGCGGTGCGCGGCCACGGCGGCCTCGTGCGCGCTGCGGTGGCCTGGCGCGAGCACGCCGTGCATGTAGCCGCCGTCGGCCACCACCCAGGGCTCGTTGATCGTGGCCCAGGTGTGCACGCGGTCATCGAGCGCCTTGAACATGACGCTGGCGTAGTCGGCAAACCAGGCTGCGATGTCCGGGTTGAGCCAGCCGCCGCGGTCGTCCAGCGCCTGCGGCAGGTCCCAGTGGTAGAGCGTGGGCAGCGGCGTGATGCCGGCGGCCAGCAGTTCGTCCACCAGGCGCTCGTAGAAGCCCAGCCCGGCCGCGTTGACGCGCCCGCGGCCCTCGGGCAGCACGCGCGCCCAGGCGATGCTGAAGCGGTAGGCGGTGAGGCCCAGCGCCTTCATCAGCGCCACGTCGTCCTTCATGCGGCGGTAGTGGTCGCAGGCCACATCGCCCGTGTCGCCGCCGGCAATGCGCCCCGGCGTGCGCGCAAAGCGTTGCCAGATGCTGGGCCCGGCACCGTCGGCCAAGGGCGAGCCTTCGATCTGGTAGGCCGAGGTGGCGCAGCCCCACAGGAAGCCGGGCGGGAAGGGATTGCTCATGGATTGGGTGCGTTCTGGAGACGCATGTAAACGTTTCCACGACGATAGGGACCGAGCGGCCGGATGTCAATCGGGAGCGCCACCGGGCCGCGCTTACAGTGCCGGCGATGGCCGCCGCCCCCGCTCCAGAACGCCGCCGGATCGACCCGGCGCTCGTCGTCATGCTGGCTGGCGTGTGCGCCGCGCTGCACGTGGGCAAGCTGGCGCCGGCCATCGGCGCGCTGCAACAGGCGCTTGCACTGACGCTGGTGCAGGCCGGCTTCGCGCTCGGCATCGTGCAGGCCGCCGGCATGTGCTTGGGACTGGCCTTCGGCGCCGGGGCCGACGGGCTGGGCGCACGGCGCAGCATGCTCATCGGCCTGCTCGTGTTGGGCACCGCCAGCGCGCTGGGCGGCAGCGCCACCGGCGCAGCGATGCTGATGGCGCTGCGCGGCGTCGAGGGCCTGGGCTTCCTGCTCGTCGCACTGCCGGCGCCGGGCCTGGTGCGCCGGCTGGTGCCGGCCGCGCGCGTGGACCGCGTGCTCGGCGTGTGGGGCGCCTACATGCCGGTGGCCACGGCGCTGGCGCTGCTGTTGGGGCCGCTGGTGATCGGCGCCCTGACCTGGCGCGGCTGGTGGTGGACGCTGGCCACGGTCACGTTCGCGATGGCAGTGTGGCTTGCGCATGCCGTGCCCGCTGATGTCGAGCGGGGCAGCGCCACGGGCGGCGTCAGGGGCGGCACCCCTGACAGCACAAGTGGGGTCGCGACTGCGGCCGCAAGCTCCCGCGCACCACCGGCCTGCGGCGATGCCTGGTCGGCGCGCCTGCGCCAAACCCTGGTCGCGCCCGGCCCCTGGCTGGTGGCGCTGTGCTTCGCGATGTACTCCGGCCAGTGGCTGGCGGTGATCGGCTTCCTGCCCACCCTCTACACGCAGGCCGGTGTGTCGCCAACGGCGGTGGGCGCGCTGACGGCACTGGCCGCGGCGGTCAACGCCATCGGCAACCTGTCTGCCGGGCGCCTGATGCACCGCGGCGTGCCGCCCCCGCGCCTGTTGGCCACGGGCTTTGCCGTGATGGCGCTGGCGGCCGCTGCGGCCTTTGGCGGCAACGACGGCAACAGCGATGGCGGCCTGCCGCCGGCGTGGCGCTACGCGGCGGTGCTGCTGTTCTCGGGCGTCGGTGGCCTGGTGCCGGCGACGCTGTTTGCACTGGCGGTGCGGCTGGCGCCAGGTGAGGGCACGATCTCCACCACCGTGGGCTGGATGCAGCAGTGGTCGTCGTTCGGGCAGTTTGCGGGGCCGCCGGCCGTGGCCTGGCTGGCCAGCGTGGCCGGAGGCTGGCAGTTCACTTGGCTGGCCACCGGCGCGTGCTCGGCGGCCGGGCTGCTGCTGACGGCGCTGCTGGCGCGGCGCTTGCGGCTGCATCGCGGCAGGTAGGTGTCCGTCGCCGGATGGCGGCACGGCGTCAGCGGCGTGTCACGGATGCCGTGCTACATTGCGCGCCATGCGTCCCGCAGCGTCCTACTTTACGTATTTTTGGTTCTCGCACCGCTTGGCGGCTGGAGAGGCAAACGCGTAGTCAGACGACGCACCCGCACCCAGAAACCGCCGGCAACCCCGGCGGTTTTTTGTTGCCGGCGCCCGCTTCACCCGCCCCACCCGAGAAAGCCCCCATGAGCCCGAAAGCAGCCCACCCGAGCGACGAGCGACTGGCCCTGAGCGAGCGCACCAGCCAGACCGACGACCAGCGCATCCGCGACGTCACGCCGCTGCCGCCGCCCGAGCACCTGATCCGCTTCTTCCCGATCGCCGGCACGCCGGTAGAGACGCTGATCAGCGGCACGCGCGGCGCCATCCGCCGCATCATGCAGGGCGGCAACGAAGAAGGCAGCGACCGCCTGCTGGTCGTCATCGGCCCGTGCTCGATCCACGACCCGATGGCGGCGCTGGAGTACGCGCGGCGCCTGAAGGCCGAGCGCGAGAAGCACGCCGGTGAGTTGGAGATCGTGATGCGCGTCTACTTCGAAAAGCCGCGCACCACGGTGGGCTGGAAGGGCCTCATCAATGACCCCTACCTCGACGAGAGTTACCGCATCCACGAGGGCCTGCGCATTGCGCGCCAGCTGCTGGTGGACATCAACCGCCTGGGCGTGCCGGCGGGCAGCGAGTTCCTCGACGTCATCAGCCCGCAGTACATCGGCGATCTCATCGCCTGGGGCGCCATCGGCGCGCGCACGACGGAAAGCCAGGTGCACCGCGAACTGGCCAGCGGCCTCTCCGCGCCGGTGGGCTTCAAGAATGGCACCGACGGCAATATCCGCATCGCCACTGACGCCATCCAGGCCGCGGCGCGGCCGCACCACTTTCTGTCGGTGCACAAGAACGGCCAGGTGGCGATCGTC
>JANPMR010000256.1:0-2648 GCA_031427055.1 Rubrivivax sp. | reverse complement strand
CATGGACTTCGCCGACCTGGCGCGCCAGGTGGCGCTGGCCTCGCCGCCGCGCCAGCAGTTGACGCTGGAGCAAGAGCGCGCCGTCGTCGCCGACCCCAAGCTGCTGCTGGCCGCCATCTGCGTGCTCAGCCAGTGGACGCTGGAGCAGATCGTGCAGGCTTACTCGCTCACCACACCGCAGGCGCTGGCCTGTCTGCTGGCGCTGGACAAGCTCGGCTTTCTCGAGCTGCGCGCCAACAACCGCTACCGGCTGCGCATCGACAAGACCTTTCGCTGGCGGCCCGACGGCCCGGTGATGCAGTACTTTCGCCAGCAAGCCGTGGGCGACTACTTTGCCGGCGACTTTGGCGGCGACGGCGAACTGCTGATGCTGGTGCACGGCCAGATCAGCACGCCGCAGGCGGCCCTCTTCAACGAACGCCTGCAGCGCCTGGCGCAAGACTTCGCGCAGCAGCACCTGGCCGACCAGAAGCTGCCGGCCGCCGAGCGCACCGCCTACACGATGGTCATCGGCATGCGCTCGTGGCTGTTCGGGCCGTTTAGGGCGCTGCTCAGGGAGTGAGCGCCTCGCGCAGCACCGCGGCGCACAGGGCGACGGCGCTGCGCGCCTCATCCAGCACCCGGCTCATGGTGATGAAGCCGTGCACCTGGCGCTCGAAGCAGACGTACTGCACGCGGTTGCCGGCGGCCGAGAGCGCATCGGCGTACTGCCGGCCCTCGTCGCGCAGCGGGTCGAAGCCGGCGGTGAGCACCAGTGCCGGCGGCAGCCTTGAGAGATCGGCCGCCAGCAGCGGGCTGGCGCGCCAGTCGGTCCAGTCCGACTCGCTGGCGAAGTAGTGGCCGCGGTAGTAGGCCACGCTGTCGGCGGTGAGCAGGTAGCCCTGGCCGTTGACGCTGTGCGACGGCGCCACGGCGCGCTGGTCGGTGGCCGGGTAGATGAGCAACTGGTACGCGGGCGCCACGTCACCCGCGTCGCGCAGCGTGATCGCCACCACCGCCGCCAGGTTGCCACCGGCGCTGTCGCCGCCCACGGCCAGGCGCGCGGCATCCAGACCCAAGGCCGCGGCCTGCGACTGCACCCAGCGTGTGGCGGCCACGCAGTCGTCCACCGCCGCCGGAAAGCGCGCTTCCGGCCCCAGCCGGTAGTCCACCGCCACCACCGCCACATCGGCCGCGGCGCAGAGCTGCCGGCACAGCACGTCGTGCGTGTCGAGGTCGCCGATGGTCCAGCCGCCGCCGTGAAAGTACACCAGCACGGGTTTGACGCCGGCCGACGCCGGCCGGTACAGCCGCAGCGGCACGCCGCCCGCGGTGCGCAGATCACGCACCTCGCCGATGGCCGGCGGCTCGGGCTGCGTGAAGAAGCGCCGCTCCAGGTAGTAGCGGCGCGCCTCGACGGGCGACAGCGTGTGCACGGCGGGCAACTTGCGCTCGACCATCAGGTCGATCAGCGCGCGGGCTTGGGGGTCGAGCATGGGCGTTCTCCGCAGGGTGGGTACGAGTCTATTGCCGGCCACACGCTGCCCGATGGCGGCTGCACGGGTGCCGGTGCTTGTTGAACGGGTGCGGCACTCTCACGGCTTGGGCGCTTTCGGCGCGCCGATCGATAGTCCCAGGGCGGCATCGGCGCCTGCTCGGCCCATAGACCGATGTGCTGCTCCCTTGCCCTGAGTTCCGCGTCTGCATAGAGCTGCCTGTCCTGCGGCTCTTGCTCGTGCTCGTACTGCTTGTAGTGCCAGGCAAGCCCACGCTCGACCATTTGCAGGTTGATATCGCTGTGCGCCACCAGAACCTTGCCCACCAGGCGCCCGTAGCGATCAACTTTGTGGCCGACGACTTCGACCTGCCGATCCTGGGCCAGTGCGAAGAGTGTGCGCATGGCCACCGCACCATGGGCCTGCTGCTTCTCTGGCGCATCGATCCCGGCCAGGCGCACACGGATCAATTGCTTCGACGCCGTCAGCACGTGAACCGTATCGCCATCCAGCACGTCCACGACTCGACCCGAGTGGTCTGCGGCGAGGCCTGCGCCGTGCAAGGCGAGCAAGACCGTGACCGACAGACACCAGCGCAGATTCATCGCTCTCTCGACGCACGACTATCGGCCCAGTGTCGCACCCGCACGAAGCTGGCCCGGGCCGGGACAATCAAGGCATGAGTGCCAGCCCCTGCCCTTGCGACGCAAGCCGCCGCTACGCCGCCTGCTGCGGCCGCTGGCACGCCGGCGCGCTGCACCTGCTGGCGAGCGATGCCGAGGCGCTGATGCGGTCTCGCTACAGCGCCTATGTGCTGGGCCTGGCCGACTATCTGCGCGATACCTGGCATGCCAGCACGCGGCCGCCCGAGCCCATCGCCTTCGAGCCCGGCCTGCGCTGGCTGGGGCTCGAGATTCGCCGCCATCGGCAAGTCGATGACGAGCACGCCGAGGTCGAGTTCGTCGCCCGCAGCAAGCTCGGTGGCCGCGCGCACCGGCTGCACGAGACGAGCCACTTCTTGCGCGAAGGCGAGCGCTGGTTCTACGTCGACGGCGATGTGCGCTGAGCCCGCAAACGCGCCAGTACGCTCGCTCACGCCACGCGGCGCTCGGCCAACTTCAAGGCCGCCCACAGTGCCGCCGCCGCCGCGAAGACGACCGCCAGCCAGAGCAC
>JANPMR010000255.1:0-2244 GCA_031427055.1 Rubrivivax sp. | reverse complement strand
ATCTGCGCGAAGGGCGGCTCGGTCGCACGCAGCCGCGCCTCGCTGCCGGCACGGCCGTTGTCGCCGATGTCGGTGGCCACGGCGCCGGGCTGCACGATGCTCACCACCACGCCATGCGGCGAGAGCTCTTGCTGCAGGCAGCTGGCGTAGGCCTCCAGCGCGTGCTTGCTCATCGTGTACGGCCCCATGAACGGTGCCGTGATGCTGCCGCCCTGCGAGCCGATGCAGACGATGCGCCCGCGTGAGGCCAGCAACAGCGGCAACAGCGCGCGCGTCAGGCGGTGCGCTCCGAAAACGTGGGTGTCGAAGAGCGACTGCAGGTCGGCGTCCGGCCAGCTTTGCAGCACGCCAATGCCGCCGACGCCGGCGTTGTGCACCAGGCCGAAGAGGCCACGGCCGGCGTGATGGATGGCTTCGGCCGCGTGCTGCACCTGGTCCGCGTCGCGCACGTCCAGCGTCAGCGGCACCGCACCGAGGGCCTGCAGCATGTCGCGATGAACCTGTCGGCGCGCGCCCGCGTACACCGGATGGCCGGCCGCGAGCAAGGCCCGCACGGTGGCCAGGCCGATGCCACTGCCGGCGCCGGTGACCAGCACCGGGCCCCGAAGGGCCATCTCGCTCAAGGCCGTTGGCGGGGCGCCACGCGGGTATCCAGCGGCTTCGGCTCGTAGCCGACGAGCATCCGGCAGCCCGGACCAAAACTGGCTTGCGCCGCGGCGCAGGCATCGGCCACGCTTTGCTGCGTCGGCTTGCGGCCCTGCTCAACCCAGTCCAGCAGTTGCTGCAACACTGCCGGGTACACCGGGTCGGCCAGGTAGCTGTGGTCGCTGTGCTCGGTAAAGACCTGCACCAGGCGGTCAGCGGCGCCGGCGGCACGCATTGTCTGGCGAAACTGATGCTCCAGCTCGACGAACGCGATCGAGTCGTTGATCGCGTGCACGGTCAGCACGGGCACAGGAATCTGGCCGGTCGGGTCGATGTCGGCACCGAAGCCCCGCGCCGCATCCGGATTGCCCGAGCTGCGAAGCACCCCTGCGTTGAGCGCTTCGTCGTCGTCCGAGCCGCGATAGCGGGCGCCGATGTTGCCGAAGGGGCTGACGCCGCCGTAGCGCTGCGCGATGTCCTGGAAGTCGAAGGTCGCGCGGCGCAGGTGCTGCTGCAGCGCAGACTCTGGCAACCCGATGACGCGCTCGATCGTGCGCAGCCGCCGGGACTGCTCAGCCGTGCGTTGCGCCGTCGGCACGCCAACACCCAGGCAATCCTTGACACGCGCCGCCAGGAGATCGGGCGTCAGGGGCGACCCCACCGGAAGGCCGATGCCGAGTGGGTACTGCGGCTCCGAGGGCAACGGGTGGTTCTGGCACAGGTACTGGTAAACGACCCGCAGATCGAATCGAGGCTCGTAGGTCCGCGCGCCACCGCCGATCATGCCGCTGGTCAGCAGCACGGCGTCGTAGGGCGAGCGCCCGGCTGCCGAGCGAGCGTACAACTCCGCACCCTTGGCGGCCACGTTGGCGCCCCAGCTCTGACCATGCAGGATGGTCCGCTTGGGCACCGCGATGTGTCGCACGAAGATCTGGCGCACGCGCTCGGTGTCCACCGCTGCTGCCTTCGTTGCCATGCCGCCGTCCACGTAGGTGGACCCGATCCACGCAAAGCCGGCCCTGACCGTCACGGACCAGCGTGCCAAGTCCGCAGAGACCCGCTCGCGTCGCGGTGGTTCCAGGTTGGGTCCGCCGTGTGCGTGGACGACGAGGTGCCCGTTCCACTCCTTTGGCACCGCGGCCAGGTACTCCGCCCCGCGACTGTCCCGACCACCCAGGCAACGCGCGCCCTCCGGCACACCCTTGGGGCAGGCCACGGCCTGCGGCGCGGCTTCATTCAGCGGCGGCTCGGCAGGTGGCGTGGCGCAGGCCCCCAGCAGTGACGTTGCCAAGACCAGGGAAAGCGTGCTGCCGATTCGCATCTTTGAACTCCTCATGCCGGCCCTCGGTGGGGCCGAAACCGTTTGGAACTGTACCCGCGCGGTCGACGAGTCACTGCTTGCCGCGACGGGCAAGTGGCACCGCCAGCAGCGCCAGGGCTACCAGCGCCAGGCTGCCAGGCTCTGGAACGCTGCTGCGAAAGCCCAATTGGAAGCTCGCCACTGACTGCAGCAGCACGGCTTCGCGCGCCGAGAGGCCAAGATCACGCGCAGCGCGCTCGCCGGCGCCGAACATCGCCGGGTCCAGGCCGGTGATCGAG
>JANPMR010000254.1:0-3195 GCA_031427055.1 Rubrivivax sp. | reverse complement strand
CGGTGCAAGAGGCCATGGATCGCCTGCTGCCGGGCATGCCGCGCCGCGACGTCATCCGCGCCAGCCTGGAAGGCCGCGGCGCGCTGATCCTCACGCGCAGCATGGAAGAAGCCTGCGAGATCAGCAACCGCGTCGCGCCCGAGCACCTGGAAGTCAGCGCCCTTGAGCCCGGCCGCTGGGAGCCGCTGCTGCGCCACGCCGGGGCGATCTTCCTGGGCGCCTTCACCAGCGAGAGCCTGGGCGATTACTGCGCCGGGCCCAACCATGTGCTGCCGACCTCCGGCACAGCGCGCTTCTCATCGCCGCTGGGCGTGTACGACTTCGTCAAGCGCAGCAGCCTGATCGAGGTCAGCGAGGCCGGCGCGCAGGTGCTGGGCCCGATCGCGGCCGAGCTGGCGTACGGCGAAGGGCTGCCGGCGCACGCGCGTGCGGCGGAGCTGCGGCTGACGGGCGCGCCAGTCGTCGCCGCCGCCCTGCCTGAGAGCATCGAGTTCGGCGTGCGCGCGGTTAGCGCCGAGAACCTGGACGCGCTGCTCAAGCTAGAGGTCGCCGCCGGGCAGAAGCAGTTCGTTGCGCCGGTGGTCCGCTCGCTGGCGCAGGCCGCCTACGAGCCGGCTGGGCGGCCGCTGGGCCTGTTCGATGGCGACCGCGCGGTCGGCTTTCTGCTGCTGTACGACGCGCGGCTCGACAAGGACAAGCCCGCCGAGCAGCTCTACGTCTGGCGCCTGATGGTCGACGCAGCGCACCAGCGCCGCGGCTACGGCCGGCTCGCCATGGCCTGGGTGGTGGCCGAGGCGCGGCGCATGGGCCTGCAGACCGTGGGCCTGTCGCACGTCGACCGCGAGGGTCACGCAGGCGCCTTCTATGAAAAGTTGGGGTTCACTTACACCGGTGAGATGGACGGCGAAGAACGAAAGATGCTGCTCAGACTTTGAGATTGACACAGACTGCGTGCAACACGAAAATCGTGAACCACGAACTTCGTGCAATTAGGCCAACGATGAAGAACGTCACCGTCACGATGGAAGAAAGTGTGGCCGACTGGGCGCGCATGGAAGCCGCGCGCCGCAACACCAGCGTCTCGCGTCTGGTGGGCGAACTGCTGGCCGAAAAGATGCGGCGCGACGACGCCTACGAGCGGGCCATGCGTGAAGCGCTGGCGTTCGAGCCCTTGCCTTTCACGGGTCCCTATGGTCGCCGCGAAGAAATCTATGCCGAACGGCTCAACCGCTTTCGTTGACACCAACGTCCTGCTCTACGCCCACGACCCGCGCGCGCCCGGCAAGCAGGCGGCCGCCGCGGCCTGGTTGGCGCTGTGTTGGCGGGGCCGCATGGGCCGCATCAGCACCCAGGTGCTGCACGAGTTTTACGTCAACCTGCGCAAGGCGGCGCCGGGCATGACCGTGCAGGCCACGCGTGCACTGGTGCTGCGCTACAGGGCCTGGCAGCCTTGGCAGGTGGACGAGACCACGGTGGACCGCGCCTGGGCCCTGCAGGACCGCTTCGAGCTCCACTACTGGGACGCGCTGATGGTGGCCGCAGCACAGCAGCAGGGTTGCGCGATCCTGCTGACCGAAGACCTGCAGCACGACCAGCACATCGATGGCCTGCGCCTCGTCAACCCCTTCATCCTCGGCCCCGAGATCCTGGACGTCCCCGCATGAGTACCGCATTGGCCGAACGCATCAAGACCACCATCCGCCAGGACGTGCAGGGCACGCACGCCTATGCCATCCAGCCCAGCGTCGGCCTGGTCAAGCTTGACGCAATGGAAAACCCATTTGCCCTGCCGCCCGAGTTGCAGCGCGAACTGGGCGAGCGGCTGGGCCGCGTGGCCATCAATCGCTATCCGGTGCAGTGCGTGGCCGATCTGAACGCGGCGCTGGCCTTGCACATCGGCCTGCCGCAGGCTTGCCGTCTGATGCTGGGCAACGGCTCGGACGAGCTCATCGACCTGCTCTCGGTGGCTTGCGATGTGCCGGGCGCGAGCATCCTGGCGCCGCTGCCGGGCTTCGTGATGTACGAGATGTCGGCGCGCCTGCGTGGCCTGCGCTTCGTGGGCGTGCCGCTGACGGCCGACTTCGAGCTCGACGAGGCCGCGATGCTGGCGGCCATCGAGACGCATCGCCCGGCCATCACCTACATCGCCTACCCCAACAACCCCACGGCCAACCTGTGGGACGACGCGGTGATTGACCGCATCGTCGCCGCCGTCGGCCGCCAGAGTGGACTGGTGGTGTTCGACGAGGCCTACCAGCCCTTCTCGTCGCGCACCTGGCTGCCACGCATGGCGGCGCACGAGCACGTGCTGGTGCTGCGCACCCTGAGCAAGTTCGGCTTGGCCGGCGTGCGCATCGGCTATCTGTGCGGCGCGGCGGCGCTGATCGAGCAGATCGACAAGGTGCGCCCGCCCTACAACATCAGCGCGCTCAACGCCGAGGCGGCGATGTTCGCGCTCTCGCACGCCGACGAGTACGCGCGCCAGGCCGCGCTGCTGATTGAGCAGCGCGCGCGTCTTCAAGCGGCGCTGGCGGCCATGCCCGGCGTGCGGGCCTATCCCAGCGAAGCCAACATGATTCTGGTGCGCGTGCCCGATGCGAAGCGTGCGTTCGACGGCATGAAGGCGCGCGGTGTGCTGGTCAAGCACATCGCCGGCCTGCACCCGCTGCTGGCCAACTGCCTGCGCCTGACTGTGGGCGCGCCCGAAGAGAATGCGCAGATGCTCAGCGCCCTGCAGGAAAGCCTATGACCCCCCGCACCGCGGACATCCGCCGCGATACCAAAGAGACCAAGATCCGCGTCGTGTTGAACCTCGACGGCACGGGCGACGCCGCACTGTCCACCGGCATCGGCTTCTTTGATCACATGCTCGACCAGATCGCCCGTCACGGTCTCATCGACCTGAACGTGCAGGCCGAGGGCGACCTGCACATCGACGGCCACCACACGGTGGAAGACGTCGGCATCACGCTGGGCATGGCGGTGGCGCAGGCCATCGGCGACAAGAAGGGCATCACGCGCTATGGCCATGCCTACGTGCCGCTGGACGAGGCCCTGTCGCGCGTGGTGGTCGACTTCTCCGGCCGCCCTGGGCTGCACATGGACGTGCCCTTCAAGGCCGGCATGATTGGCGGCTTCGACAGCCAGCTGGCCTTCGAGTTCTTCCAGGGTTTCGCCAACCACGCGCTCGTCACC
>JANPMR010000253.1:0-13413 GCA_031427055.1 Rubrivivax sp. | reverse complement strand
GTGCACCAGAAAACGGCCGAGCTCGGCGGCCATCTGCGCACCGGCCTTGAAGACACCTTCTACCTGCCCGACGGCAGCCGCGCCGGCGGCAACGGCGTGTTGATCGAGGCCCTGGCCGCCTGCGCGCGGCGCGCCGGGCGTGCGATTGCCAGCCCGGACGAAGCCCGCGTGCACCTCGGGCTGGCGCCCCTGGCAGTCTGAGCTTCGCGCCGCACAGGCTCCCCCTTGCGCCGCTGAGGTACGGCCCCATCTGGCAGCATCGGCGACATCGCCACCCGGGTCGCGCCCCTGTTGCCCCATGAACGCTAGGCCATTCACCAGCCGGCCCACACGCCGACTCGCAAGCAAGCTGATCATCGCGGCCGCAGCAATGGCTGGCGGCCTGGCAGCCTTGCTGGCGGCGCCCGCGCTGGTGCAGGGCAAGACCGACGCCGTGCCGCGCGCCGTCAGCCCGCGCGGGCCGCTGGCCGCCGACGAGCAGGCCCATGTCGATCTCTTCAAGCGCGCCAGCCCTTCGGTGGTGCACATCACCAGCCTGGGCGTGCAGCGCGATCTGTTCAGCCAGAACGTGCAGCAAGTGCCGCGCGGCACCGGCACCGGCTTCGTCTGGGACGACCGCGGCCACGTCGTCACCAACTTCCACGTCATCCAGGGTGCCCAGGGCGCCCGTGTGACGCTGGCCGACCAAAGCAGCTGGGACGCCACGCTGGTGGGCGCCTTCGCCGACCGCGACCTGGCCGTGCTGCGCATCGAGGCGCCCAAGGACAAACTGCCGCCCATCGCCGTGGGCACCAGCCGCGAGCTGCTGGTGGGCCAGCGCGTCTACGCCATCGGCAACCCCTTCGGCCTGGACCAGACGCTCACCACCGGCATCATCAGCGCGCTGGGGCGCGAGATCGAAAGCTTCAACCAGCGCACCATCCGCGGCGTCATCCAGACTGACGCCGCCATCAACCCGGGCAACTCGGGCGGGCCGCTGCTCGACAGCGCGGGGCGGCTGATCGGCGTCAACACGCAGATCGCAAGCCCCAGCGGTGCCAGCGCCGGCATCGGCTTTGCCATTCCCGTGGACGAGGTCAACCGCATCGTGCCGCGACTGATCCGCGACGGCCGCTTCGTGCGCCCGGCGCTGGGCGTGAGCGCGGGGCCGGCCAACCTGCAGCGTGCACTCAAGCTGCCCAAGGGCGTGGTCGTGGTGCAGGTGGGCAGCAACAGCCCCGCCGCGAAGGCCGGCCTGCAGCCCTTCCAACGCGGCAAACGCGGCGAGGTGATCGGCGGCGACATCATCACCGCCATCAACGACGAAGCGGTCAGCGGCCTGGACGACATGCTCACGCTGCTGGAGCGCCGACAGCCCGGCGAGACGGTCACGCTGACGGTGTGGCGCAACGGGCAGACGCGCAAGCAGGCGGTGGTGCTGGGGGCGTCGGACTGAGGGTGTGAGGGGCGGGGCGTCCGGCGCTGCGGCCGGCTCCACGGTCGTGATCGGGGCAGCGGTTCGGCAGCGTACAGACGTGTCGTGGCGTGCGTTTTAAAACCGACATCAGCACGAATCCACAACCCCTGAAAGCACACCATGAACAAGCGCCCCGCCCTGCGCCTGCTGACCCTTGCAGCCCTTGCCATGCTCGCCGCCACACCGGCGCTGTCACAGGACAGCTACTACTACTTCGGCCTTGGCGCCGGCCAGACACGCGCCCACATCGGCGAGACCGGCCTGGCGCGTGCGCAGATCGGGGCCGGCCCCACGATCTCGGGCATCAGCACGAACGACCGCGACACCGGCTACAAGGTATTCCTGGGGCGTCAATTCAACCCTTACCTTGGCCTTGAGTTGGGCTACTTCAACCTGGGCCAGAACCGCATCAGCGTCACCACCACTGCGCCCGTGGGCGCGCTGAACGGCGAGATCCGCATCCAGGGCGTCGCTTTCGACGTCGTGGGCACGCTGCCGATCACCGACAACTTCTCGGCGCTCGGCCGTGTTGGTGCGCAGTACGCGCGCACCCGCTCGCAGTACCAAGGTTCTGGCGGCATCGTGCCGCTGAGCCCCAACCCCAGTGACCGGCAGGGCAACGTCAAGGTCGGCGTCGGTCTGCAGTACGCCTTCAGCCCCTCGTTCCTGATGCGCGCCGAAGTCGAGCGCTACCGCGCCAGCGATGCCGGCGGCAACCGCGCCAACACCAACCTGATGTCGGTGAGCCTGGTGTTTCCGTTCGGCCGCAGCGCTGCCCCCGCGCCGCGCGCCGCCGCACCGGCCATTTACATGCCCGTGGCTGAAGCGCCGGCGCCGATGCCGATGCCGATGGTCATGGCGGCGACGGAGCAGGCCGCGCCGCCCGTGGTGGTGATGGCGCCCGAGCCCATCGTGGTGGCCGAGCGCCAGCGCGTGAGCTACTCGGCCGAGTCGATGTTCACCTTCGACCGTTCCGAGTTGCATCCCGAAGGCAAGACCGCGCTCGACAGCTTCGCACGCGAATTGCAGGGCGCTCGCTTCGAGACCATCGTCGTCGAAGGCCACACCGACCGCCTGGGAACCGATGCCTACAACCAGAAGCTGTCGCAAGAGCGCGCCGACGCCGTCCAGGCCTATCTCGTGAGCAGCGGCATCGACGGCGGCAAGATCAGCGCACGCGGCATGAGCGAAGGCTCGCCGGTGACCCAGGTCGGCGAGTGCACGGGGCCCAAGACCGCGCAGGTGATCGTCTGTCTGCAGCCGAATCGCCGCGTCGAGACCGAAGTCACGGGCACACGCTGAGCAAGGGACGCGTGGCCGCGCACCCCCAACGCGCGGCGCCGTCCTACAACGCAACACGCCGGTAGCCGATGGCAGCACCGGCCGCGCGCTTCCAGAGTGCCTGAGCAGGCCGGCCCGCCGGGCGGCCCGAGACCCGAACCCACCCCTCCACCGGAGCACAGCACATGAACTGGGAACAGATTCAGGGCAACTGGCAACAGGCCATCGGCAAGGCCCGCGAGCAATGGGGCCAATTGACCGATGACGACTTCGCTGTCGTCGCCGGCCGTCGCGATCAACTGGCCGGAAAGATCCAGGAACGCTACGGCGTCGCCCTTCACGATGCCGAAAAGCAGATCGCGGCCTGGCAGCGCAAGGCCACCGACGCCTGGTTCTCGAAGGCCAAGCCGGCGGCCAAATGACCGCCCTGCCCCCCCTGCGCCGGGCGTCCGCGCCCAGCGTGCGAGGGGCACCGCGGCAGGCCGGGTGGCGCAGTGCCGGGGCCACGCTGTCGATCTGCACGGCGGCACTGTTGGGCGCCTGCGCCGCGCAGCCACCGTCTCGTCAGGACGAGCCGCTCGTCGAGGTGCCTGCGGCTTGGTCGGATGATGCGGCGGCGGCAGCGGCGGCCACGCCGACGCCGCTGTCGCCGTGGTGGGCGCTCTTCGGCGAGGACCTGCTGAGCCAGATCGTCGAGCAGGCACTGCAGCGCAACCCCGACATCGCCGGCGCACGCGCTGCGCTGGCCCAGGCGCAGGCGCAGCGCGACCTGGCGGCAGCGGCGCGTGGGCCCACCGTGGGGCTGACGGGGTCGATACAGCGCGCGCGCTCCGGCGGCCGCAGCGCCGAGAACGAGTTTCGCGCTGGCGTGGACGCCGGCTGGAGCCCCGACCCGTTTGGCGTGCTGGCGCAGGCCCAGACCGCAGAAGAGGCCACGGTGCGTCAGCGCACGGCCGAGCTCGGTGAGGCCGAACTGGCCGTCGCCGCGCAGGTGGCGCTCGAGTACATCGGCCTGCGCGGCGGCCAGGCGCGTTTGGCCATCGCCCGCGACAACCTGGCCATTCAGCGCGCGACCCTGCAGATCACCGAGTGGCGCGCCCAGGCCGGGCTGGTGAGCGCGTTGGAAGTCGAACAGGCGCGCGCCGCCACCGAGCAGACGCTGGCGCAGCTGCCTGCCCTGCAGACCGGCATCGTGCGGGCCGTGCACGCGCTGGCGGTGCTGGCCGGGCGGCCGCCGGCATCGCTGGACGCGCTGCTGGGCGCCGAGGGCAGCGTGCCGGTCACGACACTCGACCCCATGCCGGACGTGCCGGCCGAAACCCTTCGGCAACGGCCCGACGTGCGGGCCGCCGAGCAGGCGGTGGCGTCGGCCGCGGCGCGGCTGGCGCAGGCCGACGCCGCCCGCATGCCCAACTTCAGGCTCGGCGGTTCGCTGTCGGTCGGCGCGGTGACCCTGGCCGGGCTGAGCAGTGGCGCCGCGCTGGCCAGTTCATTGCTGGCCAGCGTGTCCTTGCCGCTGTTCGACGGCGGGGCCGCCACCGCGCAGGTGATGGTCCAGCGGGCCGCGCTGCGGCAGGCGCATGCGGCCTATCGCGGCACCGTGCTCAAGGCGCTGCGCGAGGTCGAGGATGCCCTCGTGGTGCTGCGCAGCGGGCGCGAACGTCAGGCCCGGCTGCAACAGGCGGCACAGTCGGCCGCCGCCGCAGCGCAGCTCGCGCGCTACCGCTACGGCAGCGGCCTGGCCGACTTCCAGACCGTGCTCGAGACCCAGCGCAATGCGCTCGCCACGCGCGACGCTCTGGCCAGCGCGCGCGCCGATCTCAGTGCCGGCCAGGTGCGCCTCGTGCAGGCCCTGGGCGGCGGCTGGCGCGAGACCGGCGTGCCGCTGGTGATGACGAAAGCCAGACCGTGAACGCCCCTCTCGCGCCCGAGTTGCTGGCGCCGGCCGCCACGCCCCAGGCCACGCCGGAGCCCACGCGCGCCATGCCCACGTCCAAGGCCGCATCAAGCGCCGACGCGGCCGTCGACGTCAAGGACCTGCTGGGCGGATCGCCGGCCCCGGCGTGGTACCGCAGGCCCGGGATCTGGGCCGTGGCGGTGCTGTTCCTGCTGGCCGCTGGCGGCCTCTGGTGGTGGCTGTCCAGCCGCGCCGCCGATGCAGCACCCGCGTACAGCACCCAGCCCGCGACCCTGGGCGATCTCACGCTCAAGGTCACCGCCAACGGCACCCTGCAGCCCACGCGCACGATCAGCATCGGCAGCGAGCTCTCGGGCCTGGGCCGCCTGGAGGGCGTGGCGCGCCTCTCAGCCGCCATCGGCGTCGTCTTCGGCTTCTTCCCGGCACGCCGGGCGGCGCGCATGGACCCGATCGAGGCGCTGCGCCACGAGTGATCTCACTCCCACTCCCGCTCCCACTCGCACTCCCTTCCCCCCCCCCCGCCCAACCCAAAACCCTGCACTGGAGACCGCATGAACATCCACCTCGCCCTCACGCCGCTGATCTCGCTTGTCGCCGGCATCCTCATCCTGGTGATCCCGCGCCTGCTCAACTTCATCGTCGCCGCCTACCTGATCGCTGTCGGCTTGATCGGCCTGCTGGGCAGCGGCGCGCTGCGCGTCTAGCCTGCGGGCAAACTTGGCTGCGGCCGGCCTGGGGCTGGCTGCGGCGCCAGAAGGGCCTCTTGCTGGAGGCGCTGCTGCCGAGGGTGGTCAAGGCCGTGTGCGACCGTGTCGACCCGCTCAAGCCCCCGCGCGACGGGGTGGGGACTTGAGTGTGTGGCGCTCAGTATCTCGGCGCCGACGCGGCCGGCGGCACGACGATGACGGTCGTGCCTTCGCCCGGCCGGCCGGTTCTGCCGGTGTTGCCCGTGTTGCCCTGGAGGCCGTCGTTGCCCTGATTGCCCTGCGCGCCGGTCATGCCGGTCGACCCGGTCGAACCTGTCATGCCCGTCGAACCGGTCGATCCCGCGCTGCCGGTATTGCCGGTGTTGCCGGTGTTGCCGGTGCTGCCCACCTCGCCTTGAGGTCCGGGCGGGCCGGCCGGGCCCGGGGTGGCGACGGGCGCAGGCGGCACGTTGACGACGGTCGGGCGGTCGCAGGCGGCCAGGCCAATGGTGGCGGCCAGCGAGAGGGCGATGAGACAGCGGTTCATGGTGAGTCCTTCGGGTTGACGCGGCCCGTTGCGGACAGGCCGCTTTCGGGATTCGCAGGGCAGTGAAAGGCGCCGGGCCCCTATGGCCACTGCGCTGCCACAGCGTGGGGCTTGCGCCGGTCGCGATCTGTGCGATGGCGAACGGCGAGCGGAAATTTGCGCGCAGGGCCGGCGCCAGGCTGCCAACCGCGACCGCTCAGATGTGCGGTACCGGGACACCCGCGAATCCGCCGCCTGGGCCTGCGCCAGCCCGTTCACGCGAAGCGCGGGTCGGGGGCAGCAGCCCGGTGAGCACCAACTGATCGAGGAAGGCGTTGCGCACGCCCATCTGCGCCGCGAGGCGCGCAAAGCGCTCGCCGCAGCGACCGGTTGCGATCCAGTGCGCGCGGTCTCCGCGTTCGGGCAGGAACAGCGCGATACCAGCGGCCACGCCGTCCATCGTGCCCGTCGCCAAGCCCTCGAAGCCCGGGCGGAAGAACAGGCTCATCATCCAGCCGTCATGGACGCCCAAGGACGCCGGCTCGGCCAGCTCGGCGGCAAACAGCGCCGGATTCAGGCCCGCGAGTGCGCCCGACGACACCAGGCCCAGGGCCTTGTCGAGTGCTTCCCGGGCCGTCAGCAGCACCAGGCGCACGCCGTGTCCGCATCCGGCGGCCTGCAGGCGCTGCAGGTCGGTTTCGCCCAAAGGCACACCGGCCGTGGCCGTGGCATCGTCGGCGGCCTGCGGCTCCACGAAGGGCCAGGAGCGCGCCGGATCCGGGCTCAGGGTCATGACCAGCACGGCGCCGCTGACCGGATGCAGCCGGGCCTCGGCAGTGAGCCCCCGGGCCCGCGCGGCATGCGCCAGCTTCTCGGCTGCGCTGCCCAAGGTGATGTATCGACGCGGGTCGTCGGCCACCGCCGCGCCGCCCGGCAAGGCTGGGCTGACCTCGATCCACAGGGCCTCGCCGCTCACACGGCAGGTCCAGCCCCGCCCCGTGGGGCCGACGGGCGCACGCAAGGCATCGCGCATCACCTCGTGCAACAGGGTGGCGGCACCGTTGTTCGCAGCGGCGCGCTGCCAGGTCGACGGAATCGGCGCGGCGCGCATCAAGTGGGCGGGAGCCGTGAAGCGCATTGCGGCGCCAGGAGAGTCGCTTCGGCGAATGGGCATGTGCACCTCGGATAGGAGCGGCTGAAAGGAACTGCGGTCGCAGCGGCGTCGGTCGTGTGATGGCCGATGCCAGCGGATTGACGTGACCCTATCGCCAGGCGGCCAAGCACTCTGTGCGTTGGCACACGGATGCGGCGGCTGCCGGCTGACTTGGCCTGGCCCCGCGCCGCTGCACGCATTGACGAGAGCCTCGGTGGGTACGCAAGCGCACGGAAATTGGACCGAAGGGCCGCTACCTTTGCCGTGGCCGTGGCCGTGGGTGATTGGCTTGATCCCTCCGCGACCCGCATCCCTTCTACCCCTCCAACCCAATAGGTGTCCCATGAAACGAATTGTCCTGGCCTGTCTCGTCGCCCTCGCCCCTGTCGCCACCTGGGCGAACATCATCCCCACCGGCACCAGCATCACCGGTGCGGGGCCCTATGTCTGGACCTACAACCTGCAACTGTCCAGCGACCAGGATGCCCATAGCGGGCCGTCACCGACGGTGCACCCGGTTCCGCACGTCAACCTGAACGTCGGGTCCTTCCTGACGCTGTTTGACTTTGCCGGGTACGTGACGGGTAGCTGCACCGGCCCGGCGGGCTGGACTTGCACCAACCAGGACATCGGCTTCACGCCCGACGATGTCATTCCCACCGATGACGCCGCGCTGCCGAACCTGACCTGGGTCTATGAGAACGGGCCGAAGCTGACCGGCGAACCGAATGGCCTCGACCTCGGACTGTTCAGCGCCACGTCGATCTACAACCGCGAGGTCCTGGTCAGCTACGCCGCACGCGGGGTGAAGAACAATGGCTTCTCCATTGGCACGATCGCCGACAACGTAGGCAACACGCGAGGCCCTGGCCAAGCCGTGCCAGAGCCCGGCACCCTGACCCTGGCGGGCTTGGCGCTGGTGCTGTCCGGTGGCCTGATGAAGCGTCGGCGCAACCGCTAGTGCGCCAGCACACCGACGCCCGGCGCCCAGCAGGCGATGCTCGTCGTCATGACTGACACGACAACGAGCCCGCTGCAGCGCTACCGCGTCACCGACCTGAATCGGGAAGACCGGTCCATCGCGCTGCGCGACGGGGCCGGCGTCTTCCATGCCGCACGCTCGACTGGCGACATGCCTGAGCTTGGCGACACGCTCGAAGGCAGGCCGGCGTGCCTGGGCTCGGCCATCCTGACCGGGCGCGGCGAGCAAGCGTTCACCGTGATCTTCGATCTCGTGGACGTCGCTCGGCAGGACGCCTGGGACCGGCTTCACGCGCCGTTGACGCCATGAGCCCGCCTGTCCGCCTGATGCCTGCCGGCCGCCGTCACATGGGCCGCTTTTCAATCCTGCTGCTGGGCTTGCTGGCACTCATCGGCCCACCTGCGGCAGCGGCCGTCACGCTGGCGCCCGCGCCGTCTGCATCCGCGCCGGACCCGGCACCGCCGCGCCGGCCCAGCGCCGCCGAAGCACGCGACAACGCGGGCTTGCCGGGTGAGCCGAGCGCCGAGAGCCCCGTCGTCCCGCAGATCAAGGTGCCACTGGGTCGAACGCCTGCGGCGCCCTCGAGCAAGGCGACCCCTGCATCACGCACCCGGCACACGCCCGCTCACGGTGCCATCGACGACGCTGCTGCACGCTGTCTGGCGCTGGAGAGTCCCGCCGCCAGGCGGGATTGCCTCGATCGGCTCAAGCGCCTGGCAACGCCGCGCTGAGCCAAGTCGGCGCGGCGATTTGATTGCCGCGCGCTTGCACGGGGTCGCCTAGCTCACTCCATCCGGATTCCCAGAGTCGGCAGCACGTCGCGCCAGTAGGCGCGCTCGCGCCTGACGCGCTCGGCCATCTGCGCTCCTGTGCCCGACAGCGCGCGCAGGCCCAAGGTGTCGAGCGCGGTCATCAGTTCGGGCGCGACCGCGGCCGAGTGGACCACCGCCGCCAGCGCATCGATGGCGGCCCCGGGCGTGCCACGTGGCACAAAAAACCCCCACCACTCGCGCACCACCAGCGCCTTGAAACCTTCCTCGATCAGCGTCGGCACGCCCGGCAGCGTGGGTTGGCGAGCAGGCCCCGAGGTCGCCAGGATCCGCAGACGGCCGGCCTGGTGCAACTGCCGCAGCAGCCCGTCTGGCAGCACGACCGAACTCAGCCGGCCGCCGACCAGGTCATTGATGGCCGGCGGGCCACCGCCGTAGGCAATGTGGCGGGCCTCGAAGCCGCCCTCGCGCGCCAGCAGCGCGCCCAGGATGTGCGGCAGCGTGCCGATGCCAGGCGTGCCATAGGTGGCCCGCGTGACGTCGGCGCGGGCCCAGCGCACGTAGTCGGCCAGGGTCTGCACCTCGGCGGGCACCGCCGGCCCGACGGCCAGACCGAAGGCCGTCTCTGCCGCCGGCGCCACCGGCACCAGATCGGCCACCGCGTCATAGGGCAGACGTGGGTAGAGAAACGGGTACATCGTGGCCAGCCCGGAGTGGCCGAGCAGCGTCGCATTGCCGTCGGCCGGCGCTTGCATCATGGCGCTCACTGCGAGCAGGCCGGCGGCGCCCGGACGGTTCTCCACCGCCAGGCCCGCGGCGCCACCCATCCGGGCGCCGAAGTTGCGCGCCACGACATCGGGCGTGCCCCCGGGCGGGGCGGCGACAAAGATGCGCAGCGCGCGACCCGCCAGCTGCGCAAGGGCGCCAGACCCACCGGCCGCGGCCCACAGACTGGCAGCGGTCAGCAGGGCACGGCGCGGCCGGTCTGGCGCCTGTGGGTTCGAAGGTTTCATACCGTGTTACCAGAGTGCCTGCCACCGCATCTGCGCGGTGGCTTCCGGGGCCGATTCTGGTCCAAGGCGGGCCGGCTTCGAGCGCCGTGTGCGGGCCCTTGGGCGCCGCGGCCGACTGACGCGCAGCGCCACCGACTACTTGCGCGCCGGCCGCAGGGGCGCGTCGTCGCCGAAGGCCGGCCCGATCTTGAACACGCCACTGCAGCGCACCGCCACCACGCCGTCGGCGCGCACCACGCCCTGCGCGAAGACCATCGCCCGCGTCACCTTCAGCACCTCGGCCTCGCCTTCGACCCACGCGTCCAGCGCCACCGGCGCCATGTAGTCGAGTTGCAGGCTCACGGTGGGCAGGAAACGCTGGCCGACCTCAGCCGACTTGCGGTGCACGCTGACGGGCAGCAGCATGTCGCAGAAGCTCGCCAGCATGCCGCCGTGGCACATGCCCATCGGGTTGCAGTGGCGTGACTCGACACGAAAGCCGAGCTTGACGACCACGCTGCCCTCGCCCACGGCATGCAGCAGGTAAAACGGCCCGTTGGCGGCGATGAACTCACCGCCCATCGTCAGCGGCGCGAAGCCTGGTGGTAACTCGCTCATCCCGTGCCCTCCGTGCGCGCGCAGTATCGTCGCATCCTCCTGAATGCGCGGCACAAGGACCACCCCATGATCGACACTACCGCAGGCACCACCAGCCACTACCGCATCTGCCCCTTGTGCGAAGCCTGTTGCGGCCTGGAGGTGCGCACCGAAGGCAGCCGCGTCATCGGCATCCGTGGCGCGAGCGCCGACCCCTTCAGCCAGGGCTACATCTGCCCCAAGGGCTACGCGCTGAAAGACCTGCACGAAGACCCGGACCGCCTGCGCACGCCGCTGGTGCGGCGCGATGGCGAGCTGGTACCGGCAACCTGGGACGAGGCCTTCGCCGAGATCGAGCGCCGGCTGCCGCCGCTGATGCAGGCGCACGGCCGCGACGCCGTGGCAGTGGCGGTGGGCAATCCGTCGGCGCACAAGTTCGGCCTGTTGCTGTACTTCTCGCGCTTGGCGAAAGCACTCGGCACGAAGAACGTGTTTTCGGCCAGCACGCTCGACCAGATGCCCAAGCAGCTGTCCAGCGGCTGGATGTTCGGCCACTGGCTGAGCATCGCGGTGCCCGACATCGAGCGCGCCGACCACCTGCTGGTCATCGGCGCCAACCCGGTGGCCAGCAACGGCAGCCTGTGGACGGTGCCCGACTTTCGCGGCAAGGCCAAGGCGATGCGTGCGCGCGGCGGCAAGCTGGTGGTCATCGACCCGCGGCGCACCGAGACGGCCGAAGTTGCCGACGCGCACCACTTCATCCGCCCGGGTGCCGACGTGCACCTGCTGGCGGCCATGGTGCACACGCTGTTCGACGAGGGGCTGGTGCGGCTGGGGCGGCTCGAAGCCCACGTCGACGGCGTCGACGCCGTGCGCGCGGCGGTGGCGCCCTTCACGCCGGAGCGCGTGGCCGCGCACGTGGCCATCGATGCCGGCGTCATCCGACAACTGGCCCGCGATCTGGCTAGCGCGCCGCGCGGCTGCGTCTATGCGCGCATCGGCACTTGCACGCAGGCTTTCGGCACCGCCTGCTCTTGGCTGGTGGACGCGCTCAACGTGCTGACGGCCAAGCTCGACGAGCCGGGCTGCGCGATGTTTCCCAAGGCGCCGGCCTTTGCCAACAACACGGCCGGCGCACCCGGCAAGGGCCGCGGCATCGTCACCGGCCGCCACGCCAGCCGCGTGAGCGGCGCGCCCGAGGTCTTTGGCGAGCTGCCCATCACCTGCCTGGCCGAAGAGATCACCACCCCCGGCGCTGGCCGGGTGCGCGCGCTGATCACGGTGGCCAGCAACCCGGTGCTGTCGGCGCCCGGCGGCGCGCGGCTGGCCGCGGCGCTGGACAGCCTGGACTTCATGGTCAGCCTGGACATCTACGTCAACGAGACCAGCCGCCATGCCGACGTCATCCTGCCGGGGCTGAGCCCGCTGGAGGACAGCCACTATGACGTCGCCTTTCCGCAGCTCTCGTACCGCAACAACGCGCGCTACAGCGCCGCGGTGTTCGAGCCGCCAGCCGGCCATCCGCCGGAGTGGCAGACCCTGCTGCGGCTGGCGGCCATCGCCCGCGGCCAGGGCGCCAATGCCGACGTGCTGGCGCTGGACGACGAGTGGGTGGAGCAGGACGTGCGCAAGCTGGCCGGCGAGGCCACGCCGATGGTGATGCAGGCGGTGGCAGGCCAGCGCGGCCCCGAGCGGCTGCTCGACCTGGCGCTGCGCGGCGGCCCCTACGGCGACGCCTTCGGCATGAAGCCCGAGGGTTTGACGCTGGCCACGCTGCAAGCCGCGCCCGCCGGCATCGACCTGGGCCCGCTGCAGCCACGCATCCCCGAGATGCTGCGCACGCCCAGCGGCCGCATCGAGCTGGCGCCGCCGCAACTGCTGGCCGACCTGCCACGCGCGCTGGCCGCGCTGGACACGCCGGCAGCGGACATGGTGGTCATCGGCCGGCGCGACGTGCGCAGCAACAACAGCTGGATGCACAACCTGCCCACGCTGGCCAAGGGCCCGTTCCGCGGCACGGCGCTGATGCACCCGGCCGACGCGGCGCGGCTGGGGCTGGTGGATGGTGGCGCGGCATCGATGGCCAGCGCCAGCGGCCGCGTGCAGGTGGTGGTGGAACTCAGCGATGCGCTGATGCCCGGCGTCGTCAGCCTGCCCCACGGCTGGGGCCACGGCCTGCCCGGCGCGCGCCTGACGCTGGCCGCCGAGCGGCCGGGCGCGAACCTCAACCTGCTGCTCGACGAGAACGCCCGCGATCCGCTGTCGGGCAATGCGGTTCTCAGCGGTGCGGCGGTGACGATGGCGGCGGTGTAAGACCGTGAACTTCGTCACGGACGACCCCCGGGATCGGGGGTTACAGCTTGTGACAGAGATCGGCAGCATTGGGGCTTCTTTGAGAGGGATGCCCAACATGAAGAAGACTCTTACCGCCCTGACGCTTGCGATCTGCGCCATTGGCTCGGCGCAGGCTGCGCCCACACAGTGGGGAGGCAACGGTCATTGGTACGAGTTCATCGCCGGCAACTTCACATGGGCTCAGGCCCGTACTGCCGCGAATACGTCTAATTTCGGTGGCATGCAGGGCTACCTGGTCACGATGACGAGCGCGGCTGAGAACACGTTCGCATCAGCCCTTGCAACAGGCGCTACTGGCGCCCTGCAGTTGGCCTGGATTGGTGGTACCGATGAAGGCACTGAAGGCATCTGGAAGTGGGCCGACGGGCCTGAGGCTGGCGACACGTTCTGGACTGGCGCAGCGGGTGGCTTTGCGACAGGCTTTGCGAACTGGTGGGGCGGCGAGCCGAATGACTTTCAGACTGGCGAGGACTACGCACACACCAACTGGGGTGGCGCCGGATTCTGGAACGACCATGGCGCGCCGAACTCTCCGACCCTTGCGCACGGCTACCTCGTCGAGTACAGCATCCCCGAGCCGATGACGCTGGGCTTGGTGATGTCGGCACTTCTGACCGGCGCCATCACCCGCCGCCGCCGCGCCTGAGTCATCGCGCTACCTAGCCGACCAACGGGCGCCCCAGGGCGCCCGTTTTGC
>JANPMR010000252.1:0-19110 GCA_031427055.1 Rubrivivax sp. | reverse complement strand
CAAAAAGGCCGCAACACCGGCATCGCCACGCGTGGCGCCAATGTGTCTTTCGGCGATTTCGGCCTCAAGGCCACAGAACGCGGCCGCATCACGGCGCGCCAGATCGAAGCCGCCCGCCGCGCCATCAGCCGCCACATCAAGCGCGGCGGTCGCATCTTCATCCGCATCTTTCCGGACAAGCCGATCTCGCAAAAGCCCGCTGAAGTCCGCATGGGCAACGGCAAGGGCAACCCCGAGTACTACGTGGCCGAGATTCAGCCGGGCAAGGTGCTCTACGAACTCAACGGCGTGCCCGAGCAACTGGCCCGTGAGGCTTTCCTGCTCGCCTCGGCCAAGCTGCCCCTGCGCACGACCTTCGTCGCGCGCATGGTCGGCGCCTAAGCGGAGAACATTGATGAAGAAATCCGCCGCCAAGACCGCCGACCTGCGTAGCAAGGACATTGCGGCCCTTGAGAAGGAAGTCTCTGACCTGCTCAAAGCCCACTTCGGCCTGCGCATGCAGAAGGCCACCCAGCAACTCACCAACCACACGCAACTGGGCAACACCCGCCGCGACGTGGCCCGTGTGAAGACCATCATTGCCCAGAAGAAGCGCCAGCAAGGCAAGCAAGAGGCCGCCAAATGAGCGAAACCACCCCAGTGGCTGTGACCACAACCAAGCCGGTCAAGAACACCCGCACGCTGGTGGGCCGTGTCGTCAGCGACAAGCGCGCCAAGACCATCACCGTGCTGGTCGAGCGCCGCACCGCGCACGAGCTGTACGGCAAGATCGTCGCCAAGTCGAGCAAGTACCACGCGCACGATGAGAAGGGCGAGTTCAAGATGGGCGATCTCGTCGAGATCTCAGAAGGCCGGCCGATCAGCAAGACCAAGTCCTGGACGGTCACGCGCCTGCTCGAGAAAGCCAGACTCGTCTGATCCGCGGCGCACCGGGAAAAGACCCCGTGCCCGCCATGAACGACCGGATGCTGGAGACTCCAGCCCGGTCGTTTTTCATTCCTGCTTCAGGTCGCTGCCCGACATGAGGCCTTGACCAGGCGTGCAGTCAGCACGCTCACACTTTCATAGAGGAGATCCCCATGCTGAAGGTTGGAGACAAGCTGCCCGCGGGCAGTCTGCAGGAGTTCATCGAGGTCGAAGGCAATGGCTGCTCGCTCGGCCCGAACAGCTTTGACGTCGAGAAGGCGACGGCGGGCAAGAAGATCGCCATCTTTGCGCTTCCCGGGGCCTACACGCCCACGTGCTCGGCCAAGCATGTGCCGGGCTATGTCCAGCAAGCCGATGAACTGCGCGCCGCGGGCGTCGACGAGATCTGGTGCCTGTCGGTGAACGACGCATTCGTGATGGGCGCCTGGGGCCGTGATCAGCACACCTTGGGCAAGGTGCGCATGATGGCCGACGGCAGCGCGGCGTTTGCGCAGGCCACGGGCCTCACGCTGGACCTGACCGCGCGCGGCATGGGCCTGCGTTCCAACCGCTACTCGATGCTGGTGGTGGACGGCACGGTGAAGTCGCTGAATGTCGAAGGCCCGGGCAAGTTCGAGGTCAGCGATGCCGCCACGATGCTGGCACAGGCCAAGGAACAGCTCGCCTGATACCCGCAGGCTCTTCGCCGCAGCCGCTTGACGAGTTGCAAAGAGCCTGCCATAATCAAAAGCTTCGCCGGGATGGCGCTTGACGAGTTCTCGTCCGGTGCCATTTTCGGATCCTCCCATACACGGGCCCAAGACTGGCCGCGACACCTGCAGCAATGCAGCGCAGCGGGAAAGTTGGGAAAGACATCATGATCCAAATGCAATCGCGGCTCGACGTGGCCGACAACACGGGCGCCAAGTCCGTCATGTGCATCAAGGTGCTCGGCGGCTCCAGGCGTCGTTACGCCGGCATTGGTGACGTCATCAAGGTCAGCATCAAGGAAGCCGCGCCGCGGGCTCGCGTCAAGAAGGGCGAGGTCTACAGCGCCGTGGTCGTGCGTACCGCCAAAGGTGTGCGCCGCCAGGATGGCTCGCTGATCAAGTTTGACGGCAACGCCGCCGTGCTCCTCAACGCCAAGCTCGAGCCGATCGGCACGCGCATCTTCGGCCCGGTCACGCGCGAGTTGCGCACCGAGCGTTTCATGAAGATCGTGTCGCTGGCGCCCGAAGTGCTCTGACGCGCTGCCTGCACCGCTTCAAGGACCGACCATGAACAAGATTCGCAAGGGCGACCAGGTCATCGTGACCACCGGCCGCGACAAGGGCAAGCGCGGCACGGTGATGCAGCGCATCGACGATGAGCGCATCGTCGTCGAGGGTGTGAACGTGGCCAAGAAGCACGTCAAGCCCAACCCGCTCAAGGGCACCACCGGCGGCGTCGTCGACAAGACCATGTCCATCCATCAGTCGAACGTGGCGATCTACAACGCCGCCACCGGCAAGGGTGACCGCGTGGGCATCAAGCTGCAGGACGACGGCCGAAAAGTCCGCGTCTACAAGTCCAGCGGCGCAGAGATCAAGGCGTAAAGCAATGGCCAAGAAACAAGTAGCGGCTCCCTCGGGCCCGGCCAACCAGGGCCCAGCGCCGCAGGCGCGCCTGCAAGGCATCTACCGCGAGAAGATCGTCCCCGAGATGATGGCCAAGTTTGGCTTCACGTCGGTGATGCAGGTTCCGCGTCTGCAAAAGATCACCTTGAACATGGGTGTGAGCGAGGCGGTTTCCGACAAGAAGGTCATGGACAACGCCGTGAGCGACCTGACCAAGATCGCCGGCCAGAAGCCGGTGGTTACCAAGAGCAAGAAGGCCATTGCCGGCTTCAAGATCCGCGACGGTGTGCCCATTGGCACGATGGTCACGCTGCGTGGTGTGCGCATGTATGAGTTCCTCGACCGTTTCGTCACCGTGGCCCTGCCCCGCGTGCGCGACTTCCGGGGTATCTCGGGCCGTGCGTTTGATGGCCGCGGCAACTACAACATCGGCGTCAAAGAGCAGATCATCTTCCCCGAGATCGAGTACGACAAGATCGACGCGATTCGCGGAATGAACATCAGCATCACGACCAGCGCGAAGAACGACGACGAGTGCAAGGCACTGCTGACGGCGTTCAAGTTCCCCTTCAAGAACTGAGGCACCGACCCATGGCCAAACTGTCCGTCATCAAGCGCCAGGAAAAGCGCGAGAAGCTGGTTGCCAAGTACGCGAAAAAGTACGCTGAGCTGAAGGCTGTCTCCAACGACGCCCAGCGCTCTGACGAAGAGCGCTACGGCGCCCGGCTTGAGCTGCAGAAGCTGCCCCGCAACGCCAACCCGACACGTCTGCGCAACCGCTGCGCGCTCACCGGCCGCGGCCGTGGGACCTTCAGCATGTTCGGCCTGGGCCGCAACAAGATCCGCGAACTCGCCTTCAAGGGCGATATCCCCGGCATGGTCAAGGCCAGCTGGTGACCCTTTGATGCGATCAGGAGATATTTCATGAGCATGAGTGATCCCATCGCCGACATGCTGACCCGCATTCGCAACGCACAGAGCGTTGCCAAGGCTGTGGTCACGATGCCGTCGAGCAAGTTGAAGGTCGCAATCGCGCAGGTGCTGAAGGACGAGGGCTACATCGATGGCTTCGCCATCAAGAGCAATGACGGCAAGTCCGAGCTCGAGGTTGCGCTCAAGTACTACGCAGGCCGTCCGGTGATCGAGCGCATCGAACGCGTGAGCCGACCTGGCTTGCGTGTGTACAAGGGTCGCGACGCCATTCCGCAGGTCATGAACGGGCTTGGCGTGGCGATTGTCACCACGCCCAAGGGCGTGATGACCGACCGCAAGGCTCGCCAGACCGGTGTCGGCGGCGAAGTCCTTTGCTACGTCGCATGACCTCGACGAAGAACGGAGCACAAACATGTCCCGCGTAGGAAAGATGCCCGTCGCCGTGCCGCAAGGCGTGGATGTGGCAATCACGGCAGAGCAGATCACCGTCAAGGGCAGCAACGGTACCCTCGTGCGCCGTCTGCACCCGCTAGTGGCCTTGAAGAACGACGCCGGCTCGATCAGCTTCACCCCCTCAAACCATTCAGCCGAAGCGGACGCGATGAGCGGAACGATGCGCGCACTGGTGGCCAACATGGTCAGCGGCGTGACCAAGGGTTTCGAAAAGAAGCTCAACCTGATGGGCGTGGGTTTTCGCGCGCAGGCGCAAGGCCAGAGGTTGAATCTTCAAATCGGTTTCTCGCATCCGGTCACCAAGGAAATGCCCACGGGCATCAAGGTGGTCACGCCGACGCAGACCGAGATTCTGATCTCCGGTCCGGACCGTCAGGTCGTCGGCCAACTGGCCGCCGAAGTGCGTGCCTTCCGTCCGCCCGAGCCCTACAAGGGCAAGGGCATCCGCTACGCCGGTGAGCGCGTGGTGCTCAAAGAGACGAAGAAGAAGTAAGGAGCCCAGCCATGAGCATGACCAAAAAGGAACAACGACTGCGCCGCTCGCGCCAGACGCGTGTGCGCATTGCGCTGCAGCGTGTGGCCCGGCTTGCGGTGCACCGCTCCAACCTCCACATCTACGCCAGCATCGTCTCCGACGACGGCACGTTGGTGCTGGCAAGTGCCTCCACTGCCGAGAAGGAAGTGCGCGAGCAACTGGGCGGCAATGGCGGCAACGTCGCTGCGGCCACGCTGGTGGGCAAGCGCATCGCCGAGAAGGCCAAGGCCGCTGGCATCGACAAGGTGGCATTCGACCGCTCGGGCTTCGCCTTCCATGGCCGCGTGAAAGCGCTGGCCGAGGCGGCTCGCGAAGCCGGCCTTCAGTTCTAAGCCTTAGCGCGAAGGAATATCAAGATGGCAAAGTTCACTCCCCGCGCGCAGACAGAAGCGAACGACGACGGGCTCAAAGAGAAGATGATCGCGGTCAACCGCGTCACCAAGGTTGTAAAGGGCGGCCGCACGCTGAGCTTCGCTGCGCTGACCGTCGTTGGCGATGGCGATGGCCGGATCGGCATGGGCAAGGGCAAGGCCAAGGAAGTGCCGGTTGCGGTGCAGAAGGCCATGGAGTCGGCTCGTCGCAACATGGTCAAGGTCAGCCTGCGCAACGGTTCGATCCAGCACAACGTGCGCGGCGAGCATGGCGCGGCCAAGGTGCTGATGGCGCCGGCCGCGGCCGGTACCGGCATCATCGCCGGTGGCCCGATGCGCGCCGTGTTCGAGGTGATGGGTGTCACCGACATCGTCGCCAAGAGCCTGGGATCGACCAACCCGTACAACATGGTCCGCGCCACGCTCGACGCCCTCAAGCGCTCGACGACGCCCGCTCAAGTGGCGGCCAAACGCGGCAAGTCAGTTGAAGACATCTTCAACTGATCAGCGGAGAACTCACATGACTGAGAAGAAGACCCTCACGGTCAAGCTCGTCAAGAGCGTGGCCGGCACGCGCCAGTCGCACCGTGACACGGTGCGTGGCCTGGGCCTGCGCCGTATCGATAGCCAGAAGGTCCTCGAGGACACGCCGGCGGTGCGCGGCATGATCAACAAGGTTGCGTACCTGGTGAAGGTGCTCTGATGGAACTCAACAAGATCAAGCCCGCAGGCGGCGCCAAGCATTCCAAGCGCCGCGTTGGCCGCGGCATTGGCTCGGGCCTGGGCAAGACGGCGGGTCGCGGCCACAAAGGCCAGAGTTCGCGTGCCGGTGGCTACCACAAGGTCGGCTTCGAAGGCGGTCAGATGCCGCTGCAGCGCCGTCTGCCCAAGCGCGGCTTCAAGTCCGCACAGCTCAAGTACAACGGCGAAGTGACCCTGGGCGACCTGGAGAAGCTGGGCGCCGACGAGGTGGATCTGCTCACCCTCAAGGCTGCCGGTCTGGTGCGCCAGCTCATCAAGCACGTGAAAGTCATCAAGTCGGGCGAACTGACGCGCAAGGTGGTGCTCAGAGGCATTGCAGCGACGGCAGGCGCCAAGGCGGTGATCGAAGCCGTGGGCGGCTCTTTGGCCGCCTAAGGAAAGCAAGCGCACGTGGCAACCAACGCGAACCAGCTGGCCAAGAGCGGAAAGTTCGGCGACCGCCGTCGCCGCAACAACTTCATGCGGCTTGCGCTGGTGGTCTATCGCATCGGGGCGCACATCCCCGTGCCCGGCATCGACCCCGTGCAGCTGCAACAGCTGTTCAAGGGCCAGAGTGGCGGCATCCTGAACCTGTTCAACATGTTCAGCGGTGGTGCGCTTTCGCGCTTTACGGTGTTTGCGCTGGGCATCATGCCGTACATCAGTGCCAGCATCATCATGCAGCTGATGACCTACGTGGTGCCCTCACTAGAGGCCATCAAGAAGGAAGGCGAAGCGGGGCGTCGCAAGATTACGCAGTACACACGCTACGGCACCTTGTTCTTGGCCATCTTCCAGAGCCTGGGCATTGCCTTCGCGCTCGAAGGATCGCAGGGCCTGGTGCTGGCTCCGGGTGTCGGTTTCCGGATGACCACCGTGGTCAGTCTGGTGGCTGGCACGATGTTCCTGATGTGGCTGGGTGAACAGATCACCGAGCGCGGTCTTGGCAACGGCATCTCCATCCTCATCTTCGCCGGCATCGTGGCCGGCTTGCCCTCGGCGATGGCGGGGCTGTTTGAACTTGTGCGCACCGGTGCCATGAGCATCGTGGCCTGCCTGTTCATCCTGTCTGTGGTGGTCTTCGTGACCTTCGCGGTGGTGTTTGTCGAGCGCGGCCAGCGAAAGATACTGGTCAACTACGCGAAGCGCCAGGTCGGCAACAAGGTCTATGGTGGCCAGTCGTCGCACCTGCCGCTCAAGCTCAACATGTCGGGCGTAATCCCGCCGATCTTTGCCAGCTCCATCATCCTTTTGCCCGCCACCATCGTCGGCTGGTTCGCCACGGGTGAGGGCCTGCGCTGGCTCAAAGATCTGTCGGCCGGCCTGTCGCCGGGCCAGCCGGTGTACGTGCTGCTGTATGCAGCAATGATCGTGTTCTTTTGCTTCTTCTATACGGCGCTGGTGTTCAACAGCCGCGAGACCGCAGACAACCTCAAGAAGAGCGGCGCCTTCATTCCCGGCATTCGCCCCGGCGATCAGACCGCCAAGCACATCGATCGCATCCTGGGCCGACTGACGCTCGCTGGTGCCGTGTACATCACTGCAGTCTGCCTGTTGCCCGAGTTCCTGGTGCTCAAGTACAACGTGCCGTTTTACTTCGGTGGTACCTCGTTGCTGATCATTGTTGTTGTGACGATGGACTTCTGGGCTCAGGTTCAGAGCTACGTGATGAGCCAGCAGTACGAGTCGCTCCTCAAGAAGGCCAACTTCAAGACATCATGAAGAGCCTGATATGAGCAAAGACGACGTCATCCAGATGCAGGGGGAGATTCTTGAGAACCTCCCGAACGCCACCTTCCGCGTCAAGCTGGAGAACGGTCATGTGGTGCTCGGACACATCTCCGGCAAGATGCGCATGCACTACATCCGCATCCTGCCGGGCGACAAGGTCACCGTCGAACTCACCCCCTACGATCTGACGCGGGCACGCATCGTGTTCCGCGCCAAGTAGATACACCCGTTTTCGGTCAAGGAGAAGACCATGAAAGTCGCCGCTTCCGTCAAGAAGATGTGCCGCAATTGCAAGATCATCCGCCGCAAAGGCGTGGTGCGCGTGATTTGCACCGATCCGCGCCACAAGCAGCGTCAAGGCTGATTCGTAAGGAACCCACATGGCACGCATTGCCGGTATCAATATTCCTCCGCACAAGCATGCGGAGATTGGTCTGACTTCGATCTATGGCATTGGCCGCTCCACCGCGCAGAAGATCTGCACCGCGGTTGGCATCGCCTACTCCAAAAAGATCAAGGATCTCGACGACACCGATCTCGAGAAAATTCGCGAGGAAATCGGCCGCATGACGATCGAAGGCGACTTGCGTCGCGAGCTGTCGATCAGTATCAAGCGTTTGATGGACCTGGGCTGCTACCGCGGCTTTCGCCATCGCCGCGGCCTGCCGGTGCGCGGCCAGCGCACACGCACCAATGCACGCACCCGCAAGGGTCCGCGCAAGGGCGCGGCGGCGCTCAAGAAGTAAGCCGCTGTCTTCAATCAAGCAGCCGCAACACTGAAAGAAATAAGACATGGCCAAGGCACCCGTCAATACCGCTGCGCGCCGCGTGAGCAAGAAGGTCCGCAAGAACGTTGCGGACGGCGTTGCTCACGTGCACGCATCGTTCAACAACACGATCATCACGATCACCGATCGCCAGGGCGGCGCGCTCGCTTGGGCCTCCAGTGGCGGCCAGGGCTTCAAGGGCTCGCGCAAGAGCACGCCCTTTGCCGCCCAGGTGGCTGCCGAAGTGGCAGGGCGTGCGGCACAAGAACAAGGCATCAAGAACCTCGACGTGCGCATCAAGGGCCCGGGCCCCGGTCGCGAATCTAGCGTGCGCGCGCTCGCGTCCCTGGGCATCCGCATCAACTCGATCAGCGACGTGACGCCGATTCCGCACAACGGCTGTCGGCCGCAGAAGCGCCGCCGCATCTAAGGGTGCTGGCGCGTCGGCGGCAAGATGCCGGCGGCGCGCTATACTCAACGGTTTCCCACCTCGGCGGCACCTGTGCCGCTCGGTGTGCGCGGACACCGTCCTCGCACCCAAGCCCACCGTCTGCGCGCACAGCTTTTGTCGTCGCCAGACTCGCGCGGAGGTCCCCGTCCCGGGGCCCGTTGCCGCGTCAGATAGACCTTAAGGACACACAAGTGGCACGTCTGCTCGGCCCCAAGGCCAAACTTTCCCGCCGTGAAGGCACCGACCTGTTCCTGAAGAGCGCTCGCCGCTCGATCAGTGACAAGTCCAAGTTCGACAGCAAGCCCGGCCAGCATGGCCGCACCAGCGGCTCGCGCACGTCTGACTACGGCATGCAACTGCGTGAAAAGCAAAAGGTCAAGCGCATGTACGGCGTGCTCGAGCGCCAGTTCCGCCGCTACTTCGCCGAGGCCGAGCGCCGCAAGGGCAACACCGGCGCCAACCTGCTGGCCCTTCTCGAAACCCGCCAGGACAACGTCGTCTACCGCATGGGTTTCGGCTCGACCCGTGCCGAAGCGCGCCAGTTGGTGTCGCACAAGGCGCTCATGGTCAACGGCCAAGTCGTCAACATCCCGTCCTACCAGGTCAAGGCCGGTGACGTGGTTGCGATGCGCGACAAGTCCAAGGTCCAGTTGCGCGTCACCGACGCGCTCAAGCTGGCGCAGTCCATCGGCCTGGCCGACTGGATTTCGGTGGATGCCACCAAGATGGAAGGCACCTTCAAGAAAGTGCCTGATCGCGACCAGTACGGCGCCGAGATCAAGGAAGCATTGATCGTCGAGCTCTACTCGCGTTAAACAGGAAGGAGAGCGGGCCCTTGCCCTCGTGGCAGGCGGTCCACTCTCGGTTGTGCTTCGCGTGTCGGGTGCGAAGCGACCTCTCAACAAACCCGGCGCGGTCCATCAGCCTTATCGGTGTAACGAACCGAGGGTATTGACAGGAACAAACACACTCCATGCAAACCACCCTACTGAAGCCCAAGGCCATCCAGGTCGAGCCGCTCGGCGGCCATCGTGCCAAAGCCACTCTCGAGCCCTTCGAGCGCGGTTACGGCCACACCCTAGGCAATGCGCTTCGTCGCGTGCTGCTGTCGTCGATGGTGGGTTACGCACCGACCGAGGTGACCATCGCCGGCGTGCTGCACGAGTACTCGGCCATCGACGGCGTTCAGGAAGACGTGGTTCACATCATGCTCAACCTCAAGGGCGTGGTCTTCCGGCTGCACAACCGTGACGAGGTCACGCTGGTGCTGCGCAAGGAGGGCGAAGGCGCCGTCACGGCGGGTGACATCCAGACGCCGCACGACGTCGAAATCATCAATCCCGAGCATGTCATCGCCCACCTGTCGCAGGGCGGCAAGCTGGACATGCAGATCAAGGTCGAGAAGGGCCGTGGTTACGTGCCGGGCAACATGCGCCGTTATGGCGACGAGCCCACCAAGAGCATCGGCCGCATCGTGCTCGATGCGTCGTTCTCACCGGTCCGCCGCGTCAGCTACGCCGTCGAGAACGCCCGCGTAGAACAGCGCACCGACCTCGACAAGCTGGTGATGGAGATCGAGACCAACGGCGCCATCGCGCCCGAGGAAGCGATTCGCCAGAGCGCGCGCATCCTGGTCGAGCAGCTTGCCTTTTTCGGCCAGATCGACGTCAACCCGATCGACAGCATGGTGCAGCAGGTGTCGCGTCCGACGCCTTTCGATCCCATCCTGCTGCGCCCGGTGGACGAACTCGAGCTCACCGTGCGTTCGGCCAACTGCCTGAAGGCCGAGAACATCTACTACATCGGCGATCTCATCCAGCGCACCGAGACCGAGCTGCTCAAGACGCCCAATCTGGGCCGCAAGAGCCTGAACGAAATCAAGGAAGTTCTGGCTTCGCGCGGGCTCACGCTCGGCGCGCGGCTCGAAAACTGGCCCCCGCAGGGCCTCGACAAGCGATAAGCATCGCCAGTCGCCACGTGCAAGCCTCGGTACCTAGTCCGGCCGGGGTTCAACAAGAGATAGGAACAAAGCACCATGCGCCACCGTAACGGCCCCCGCAAACTCAATCGCACCACCTCACACCGCCTGGCGATGTTGAGGAACATGTGCAACTCGCTCATCAAGCACGAGGCCATCAAGACCACGCTGCCCAAGGCCAAGGAGCTGCGCTCCGTGGTCGAGCCGCTGATCACCTTGGGCAAGACGCCCACGCTGGCCAATCGCCGCCTGGTGTTCAACCGCACGCGTGACCGCGATGTCGTTGCCAAGATCTTCAACGAACTGGGCCCGCGCTACCAGACGCGTCCGGGCGGCTACACGCGCATCCTGAAGATGGGCTTTCGTGTGGGTGACAACGCGCCGATGGCCTTTGTCGAACTGCTCGATCGGCCTGAAGTCGCGGCACCTGCCGAGACTGCCGAGAAGTCGGAGTAATCCGCAGCGCTCGCCGGGTGGCAAAGCCCGGCGGACCGAGTAACGCCGGCCCCTGGGTCGGCGTTGCGCTTTCTGGTGGCCAGCGGATCTGCGCGCAGCTGTCGCGTACCCAAGGTCTGCCGTCGTAGCATGTGACATGACATCTGCAAACTCACCCATGGACGCCGCGCCGGCTGGCGACGACGCCATCAAGCAAAGTCGCCTTTGGCGCGACAACGGCTGGACGGCGCGCGTCATCAAGAATCCCGACGACGACGGCTGGGCGGTCGAGATGCTGATCGATGGCCAGAGCGAGCCCGCCTTGACCGGGCCGTGGACGATGGGGCGCGACAAGAAGAACCCCAAACCGCTGGATACCGCGGCCTTCAATACCCTCGTCAAGACGGCGTCTGAAGTCATCCGCCGCCACCAGCAGCAAGAGCAGGCGCGCCTTCACAAGGAGCTGGCGGTGACGACATCCGGCGTGCCGTGGCGCGTCACGCTGGACATCGTGCCCGACGAAGACGATCCGCATGCCTGGCTGGCTGCTCACAACGCCGATGGCGAACGCGTCGCGCGCGAGCGCGTGCGTGCCGAGTTCCGGCTCACGCCCGCCGCGGCGACAGCCTGGATCGACGGCGGGTTTGGCCGCCCTTGATTTGCTTGCGCATCGGCCGATACCTGCAGAGTGCCCTTGCCCGACCCGACCACCCTGAAGATCGACAAGAGCGACACCTCGCTCTACGACGGCCCGGAGCGCCCCAGCGCGCCTTGTCTGATCGTCTACACCGGGCCCGATCCGGGCCGCCGCATTGACCTGGAGCCCGGCACGTTGGCCATCGGCCGCGCGGCAGACGCGCCGGTGCGCATCACCGCGCCGGGTATCAGCCGCCGTCATGCCGAGCTCGACGTGAGTGCCGACGCCGTGCTGCTGCGCGACCTGGGCTCGGCCAACGGCACGCGCGTCAACGACCACCGCGTGCACGACCCGGTGCCGCTGGCCGATGGCGACTTCCTCCGCCTGGCCGACGTGGTGCTCAAGTTTCACTCGCGCCGTACGCTCGAAGTGGCCTTGCACGACCGCATCTACCGCCTGGCCACGGTAGACCCCGGCACTGGCGTCTTCAACCGCCGCCATCTGGATGACGTGCTCGAGCGCGAGATCCGCCGCACGCGCCTCACCCAGCGCCCGCTGGCCATCGTCTGCTACGACCTCGATCACTTCAAGCGCGTCAACGACAGCCACGGCCACCCGGCCGGCGACCGCGTGCTCAAAGAGTGCGCGGCTGCCGTGCACGACGTGCTGCGCGGCAGCGACGTGCTGTGCCGCATCGGCGGCGAAGAGTTTGCGGTGCTGATGCCGCACACCACGGCCGAAGACGCGCGCGGCGTGGCCGAACGGATGCGCGCCACCGTGGCCGCGGCGACATTCCATCTGCAGACCGCTGCCGGCTCGGTCGAGCACCGTCAGACCATCTCGCTGGGCGTGGCGGTGCTGGCGCCGCCGATGGATGGCGCGGCCGACTTGCTCGAAGCCGCCGACCGCTGCCTGTACGAGGCCAAGCGCGGCGGGCGCGACCGGGTCTGCGGCTAGGGCGCGGTTCGGGCGAGGTTCGGGCGATCCTGGCGGTTCTTGCGGCGCGGGCCTCAGGCCGGCCCGCTGCGGGCCCGCGCACCGAGCTGGGCCGACAGCCCGCGCGCCGCGGCTTGCAGCACGCGCGCCGGCACACCGTCGCGCGCGGTGTCCAGCCCGGCCGTGGTGCCGATGGTGGTGAGCGACAACACCAACGTGCCGTTGCCGTCGAACACCGGCGCCGCCAGCGCGCTGATGCCCGGCAGCAGCAGGTCACGCGCGCCGCTCAAGCCGTCGACGCGGATGGCTTGCAGCGCCGCGGCCCAGTCGGTGGCGCTTTCGCGCAGGCCGCGGTCGGCACGCAGCTCCGTGCGCAGCACGGGCCGCACCTGCGCGGCCGGCATCCAGGCCGCGAACAGCCGGCCCGATGCGGTGCCGCGCAGGCTCATCACGGTGCCGTGGCGCATCGACACGAACACCGCGCCCGGCGGCTGCGCGATGCGCACGATGGTGGCACCGCGGTTGCCCCACACCGCCACCGCCACGGTGTGGCCAATCTCGGCGGCCAGCGGCTCGAGCAGCGGCGTGGCCAGCGCCAGCGGGTCGAGCTGCTGCAGGCTGATCAGCCCAAGCTGCATCGCCAGCGGGCCCAGGCCGTAGCGGCCGCTGCCGGCGTCTTGCTCGATGAGGCCGAGCTTGCCGAAACTCACGAGGTAGGGATGCGCCTTGGCTGGCGTCATGCCGGCCTCGGCCGCCAGATCCTTCAGTGGCAGGGCGCGGCCGTGGTGGGCCAGCGCCTTGAGCAGCGCGCCGCCGACCTCGATGCTCTGAATGCCACGTTGGGCGTTCGATATGGCCATTGGTATTTCGTCTAATCCAAATCCATTCGACCATATCGAATGTCGCTGCTAAGATCAACGCCTTTCGCAAACTCTGGAAATCCCCAGGCGCCGCTCATGTCGCAAGCCCAATCCGGTACCAAGGCCTTCGCCTCCCAGGCCGACCTGGACGAGAAGACCATCACCTTCTGCAAGCTCAGCGACAACGCCTACGCGTACACCGCCGAGGGCGACCCCAACACCGGCATCATCGTCGGCGACGAATCGGTGCTGGTGCTCGACACCCAGGCCACGCCGGTGATGGCCGCCGACGTCATCCGCCGCATCCGCGAGGTCACCGACAAGCCGATCAAGTACGTGTTGCTGACGCATTACCACGCGGTGCGCGTGCTGGGCGCCAGTGCTTACGGCGCCGAGCACATCATCGCCAGCCAGGACACGCGCGATCTGATCAATGAGCGCGGCGAGCAGGACAAGGCCAGCGAAATCGGCCGCTTCCCGCGCCTCTTCCGCAATGTCGAAAGCGTGCCGCCGGGGCTGACCTGGCCGACCCTCACCTTCAGCGGCAAGATGACGCTCTGGCTGGGCAGCCTGGAGGTGCAGTTGCTGCAACTCGGCCGCGGCCACACCAAGGGCGACACGGTGGCCTGGCTGCCGCAGCAGAAGATTCTGTTCAGCGGTGACCTGGTCGAGTTCGACGCCACGCCCTATGCGGGCGACGCCTACTTCCGCGACTGGCCGGCCACGCTGGACGCCATCGCCGCGTTGCAGCCCTCGCAACTGGTGCCCGGCCGCGGCGCCGCGCTGACCACGCCGGAGCAGGTGGCCGCAGGCCTGGGCGGCACGCGTGCCTTCATCCAGGACGTGCGCGACAGCGTCGAGGCCGGCGTGCGCGCCGGCATGGACCTCAACGCCGTCTACAAGGTCACCTTGGCGCGCCTGACGCCCAAGTACGGCCACTGGGTGATCTTCCAGCACTGCATGCCCTTCGATGTCACGCGCTGCTACGACGAGATGTCGGGCCACGCCGACCCGCGCATCTGGACCGCCGAGCGCGACATCGAGATGTGGAAGTCGATCGAGGCTTGAGAGCCACAACCTCGCACAAGGAGAACCCCATGCCCATCCAGCGCATCCACCACGTGGCCTACCGCTGCCACGACGCCAAGGCCACCGTGCAGTGGTACCGCCAGCACCTGGGCATGGAATTCGTGCTCGCCATTGCCGAAGACCAGGTGCCGTCCACCCACGCGCCCGACCCCTACATGCATGTCTTTCTCGACGCTGGCGGCGGCAACGTGCTGGCCTTCTTCGAGCTGCCCAATGCGCCCACCATGGGCCGCGACGAGCACACGCCTGACTGGGTACAACACATCGCCTTCAAGATCGACAGCCTGGCCGAGCTCGAGGCCGCGCAGGCCCGGCTGCAGGCGGCGGGCATAGCGGTCATCGGCCCCACCGACCACACGATCTTCAAGTCGATCTACTTCTTCGACCCCAACGGCCACCGCCTGGAACTGGCCGTCGACACCGCCACGGCGGACATGTCAAAGAAGCTCGACGACGTGAAGTGGGCCATGCTCGACGAGTGGGCGCAGACGCGCCGCGCGCCCAAGCACGCGGACTGGATGCACGCGAAGGAATTCGCGGCGCCGTGAGCCAGCGCTGAGCGGGGACAGCCATGCTCGACACCTACACTTGGCCGCGCTTCGCCGCGCGGCGCGCGCCCGAGATCGACGCCGCCACCGTGCGCCGCGTGCCGCTGGTGGTGGTGGGCGCCGGCCCGGTGGGCCTGGCCACCGCCATCGACGCCGCGCAGCGCGGATTGAGCGTGCTGCTGCTCGACGAAGACGACACCGTCTCTGTGGGCTCGCGCGGCGTCTGCTACGCCAAGCGCACGCTCGAGATCCTCGACCGCCTGGGCGTCGGCCAGCGCGTGGTGGACAAGGGCGTGACCTGGAACGTGGGCCGCACCTTCCACGGCGACCGCGAGGTCTTCAGCTTCAACCTGCTGCCCGAGGCCGGCCACCAGCGCCCAGGCATGGTCAACCTGCAGCAGTACTACCTCGAGCAGTACCTGGTTGAGCGCGCCGGCGAGCTGCCGGCGATCGATCTGCGCTGGAAGCACAAGGTGAGCTCGGTGACACCCGCCGCCGACGGCGTGACGCTGCAGGTCGAAACGCCCGAAGGCGCGTTCACGCTGCAGGCCGACTGGCTGGTGGTGGCCGATGGCGCGCGCAGCCCGATCCGCCGCCAGCTCGGCCTGGACGTCGAAGGCCAGGTCTTCCAGGACCGCTTTCTGATCGCCGACGTGGTGCTCGACGGCGAGCCCTTTCCGCTAGATCGCACCGAGCGCCGCTTCTGGTTCGACCCCACTTTCTTCGCCGGGCAAAGTGCGCTGATGCACCGCCAGGCCGACCACGTCTGGCGCATCGATTTCCAGCTCGGCTGGGACGCCGACCCCGAGGCCGAGAAGGCGCCCGAACGCGTGGCGCCGCGCATCCGAAAGCTGTTGGACTTGCAGGGCTACGCGCACATCGGCTTCACGCTCGAATGGGTCAGCGTCTACACCTTCCAGTGCCGGCGCATGGCCAGCTTCCGCCACGGCAGGCTGATCTTCGTGGGCGACTCGGCGCACCAGGTCTCGCCCTTTGGCGCACGCGGTGCCAATTCGGGCATCCAGGACTCGGACAACCTGGTGTGGAAGCTGGCGCTGGTGATTGAGGGACATGCAGGGGAAGCCTTGCTCGACAGCTACAGCGCCGAGCGCGGCGCGGCGGCCGACGAGAACCTGCTCAACTCGACGCGCTCCACCGACTTCATGACGCCCAAGAGCCGCGCCGCCAAGCTGTTGCGCGACGCCGTGCTGTCGCTGGCCGCCGAGGTGCCTGCGGGCCGAGCGCTCGTCAACAGCGGGCGGCTGTCGGTGCCCAGCATGCTGCACGGCTCGCCGCTCAACACGCCCGACGCGGAAGCCTTTGAGGGCTGGATGGTGCCCGGCGCGCCGATGGACGACGCACCTGTGCAAGCTGACTCGCCATGGCTGCTGCATCAGCTGGGCCGCGGCTTCACGCTGCTGTTCTTCGGCAAGCCCGATGCCGCGCAGCGCGCGGCGCTCGATTCGCTGGCACGAGGCGGGGTGCCGGTGCTGCCCTTGCTGGTGCTGCCGCCGGGCGAGTCCGACGAACTGCCGGCCATTGAAGACACCCACGGTCACGTGACGCGCCGATTTGACGGCCGCCGCAGCACCGCCTATCTCATCCGCCCCGACCAGCATGTGGCGGCGCGCTGGCGTGCGCTCGATGCCGCTGCAGTGTGTGCAGCGCTGCAGCGCGCGCTGGCGGCTGCTTGACGCCCGCCCGAAGGGGTTCCCGCCATGACACCGCAACACCTCAACGTGCAGCCCAACTTCGGCCTGCCGAGCGAGCGCTATCGCCACCCCTACATGCCGGGCGACGCCTTCTACGACAGCCTGGTGCGTGCGCACCGCGGCCTCAGCGACGGGCAGAGTGACTTGCTGCACGCGCGGCTGGTGTTGCTGCTGGCCAACCACATCGGCGATCTGCGGGTGCTCGACGAAGCCATCGCGCTGGCACGCGATGGCGTCGCCTGACACCTTGTTGACCCGCGGGTGACGGGCACCGCCTTCACCTCGTCACGGGCGCATCTCAAGCCCGACAATGAGCTGGCCCCCATGTTCGAGAGCCGCGACTGCTTCAAGCCATGACCTCACGCGACGCCACGCACAACCCAGCGCTTGCCAGCTGGGTGCCATCGGCCAATGAGCCCGGCACCGATTTTCCGATTCAGAACCTGCCCTTCGGGCGCTTTCACCGTGCCGGCACCGACGACGCATTGCGCGTGGGTGTGGCCATCGGCGACCAGATTCTTGACCTGCGCCTGGCCAGTGAGCTGAGCCCCTGGGGCGATGGCGTGCACCTGCTGCTGGCGCCGCTGGCCGAAGGCGACCTGGCGGCTTTCATGAGCCTGGGGCCGCAAGCCTGGCGTGCGACACGGGCGGCCTTGTCGGGGGCACTTGCCGAGGGCAGCGATCAGGGCCCCTTCCTCGAGACCTGCCTGGTGCCGCAGGCCGCGGCGCAGATGGCCATGCCCTGCGCGATCGGCGACTACACCGACTTCTACACGAGCATCCACCACGCCACCGCGGTGGGCAAGCTGTTCCGCCCCGACAACCCGCTGCTGCCCAACTACAAGTGGGTGCCCATCGGCTACCACGGCCGCAGCTCGTCCATCGTGCTCAGCGGCACCGGTATCCGGCGGCCGCACGGCCAAGTCAAGACGGCAGATCCGGCGCCGCCGGTGCTGATGGCCAGCCGGCGCCTGGACATCGAGCTCGAGCTCGGCGCCTTCATCGCCGGCCGCAACGAGCTCGGCACCGCCGTGCCCATCGCGCGGGCTGAAGAGCGCGTGTTCGGCCTGGTGCTCTTCAACGACTGGAGCGCGCGCGACATCCAGCCCTGGGAGTACCAGCCGCTCGGGCCTTTCCTGTCCAAGAACTTCGGCAGCACGATCTCGCCCTGGGTCGTCACGCTCGACGCGCTGGCGCCATTTCGCGTGCCCTTCACGCGGCCGGCGGGCGACCCCGAGCCGCTGCCCTATCTGGATTCACCCGAAAACCGGGCGCACGGCGCCTTCGACATCGGCATGGAGATCTGGCTGCAAACGCCGCGCATGCGCCAGGCCAAGCAGTCGGCCCAGCGCCTGTCGCGCAGCAGCTATGCCGACGCCTACTGGACGCTGGCGCAACTGGTCACGCACCACACGGTGGGCGGCTGCAACCTGCGCACCGGCGATCTCTTCGGCACCGGCACCTTGTCCGGCCCGGGGCCGGGGCAGAGCGGATCCTTGCTCGAACTGAGCGACGGCGGTCGCAAGCCCATCATGCTGGCTGGCGGCGAGCAGCGGACCTATCTTGAAGATGGCGACACCGTCACGCTGCGCGGCGTGTGCGAGCGCGCCGGCGCGCGCCGCATCGGCTTTGGCGAGTGCAGCGGCACCATCCTGCCGGCACTGCCGGCGTGACAAGCTGGGCGGCGGCGCGCCCATTCCGCGCGGCGTGCCATGACAGAATTCCGCCAACGCCCGTGACTGCCCAGACCCCATGAAAATCCTGCTCACCGGCGCTGCCGGCTTTATCGGCATGACGACCACGCTGCGCCTGCTGGCGCGCGGCGATGAAGTCGTCGGCCTGGACAACCTGAACGACTACTACAGCGTCGCTCTCAAGCAGGACCGGCTGGCGCGCCTGACGCCGCACGAGCGCTTCCGCTTCGTCAAGATGGACGTCGCTGATCGTGCCGGCATGGAGCAGCTGTTCGCCGCCGAGCGCTTCGACCGCGTCATCCACCTCGCGGCCCAGGCCGGCGTGCGTTACTCGCTGCAGAACCCGCAGGCCTACGTCGAAAGCAACGTCGTCGGCTTCATGAACATCCTGGAAGGCTGCCGCCACAGCCAGGTGCAGCATCTGGTGTACGCGTCGAGCTCCAGCGTCTACGGCGGCAACACCAAGCTGCCGTTCTCCGAGCACGACAGCGTCGACCACCCGGTAAGCATGTACGCGGCCACCAAGAAGGCCAATGAGCTGATGGCGCATACCTACAGCCACCTGTTCGCTCTGCCGACCACGGGGCTGCGCTTCTTTACCGTCTACGGGCCCTGGGGCCGGCCGGACATGGCGCTGTTCCTGTTCACCAAGGCGATCTTGGAGGGCCGCGCCATCGACGTCTTCAACCACGGCAACATGCAGCGCGACTTCACCTT
>JANPMR010000251.1:0-4497 GCA_031427055.1 Rubrivivax sp. | reverse complement strand
CGCGCCGGCGCCGATGGCGTGCTGAGCTACTTCGCGCTCGACGCCGCGCGGCTGCTGGCGCGCGGCTGATCAGCAAGCGTCCCAGCGATGCGCGTCTTTCATCTCACCGGCGACCAGTTCGTCGAACTCGATGGCCTGCCGAGCGCGCTGCCGGAGAGCGGCTACCTGTGGATCGGCAGCGCGCGGCGCGAGTTCGAGGTTGGCGTGGCCGAGGTGCAGGCCGCGCTGCAGCGCTACACGGGCGGCCAGCTCGTCGATCTGCACATCTCTGATCTGCTCAACAACCAGCTGCCCAGCCACTTCGACTACACGTCCTGGTACGACGTCATGGTCTTTCGGCGCCTGGCCCCGGGCGCAGGCACCGCGGCGCTCTTCGTCGACGAAACCACCGGCACGGCGTCGTCTGCGCGCGAGGCGCTGGCCGGCATCGATACCAGCCCGGTGGGCTTTGCGGTCTTCGACCGCGTGCTGCTCACCGTGCACCCCACCGACTGCGCCGTGCGCGACCACTTTGCCGCCCGCATGGCCGGCCTGGCCCATGCCGCCGAAGGGCGCGGCAGTTCGCGTCTGCCATCCAGCCCGGCCGACCTGATGCTGCGCATGGTCAATCACATGGTCGACAGCTACCTCGACCTGCGCCGCCTGCTGACGCGCCAGTTGGGCTATCTGCAAGCGCAACTGCTCAACCCCAAGAGCCGCTTCGACGACTGGCAGATCCTGCTCGAGTCGCGCAACACGCTGCATCTGCTGGAAGAGACCTGCGAAGACCAGCGCAGCGCCGTGCAGGAGTGGATCGACGCCATCGACGACTGGCCCGACGAGCCCGACGCGCACGCGCGGCGCGAGCGCGAACTGCTGCGCGTGCGCTCGCGCGACGTGCTCGAACACATCGAACGCGTGCTCAGCCACGTGCGGCGGCTGGAGCAAAGCGCCGAGACCGCGGTGCAGATGCACTTCAGCGCCTTGAGTCATCGCACCAACGACATCATGCGCACGCTCACCGTGCTGACCGCCATCTTCTTGCCGCTGAACCTGATCACCGGATTCTTCGGCATGAACTTCGAGTTCCTGCCGCTGATCCACAGCAGCAATGGCTTCTGGCTGGCCAGCGCCTTCATGGCCGCCGTGGGTGTCGGCCTGGTGGTGTTCTTCCGGCGCAAGCGCTACCTGGGCAGCCGCCGCGGCTGAGCTGGGCACCGCATCAGCGTTGATACAGCGCCTGCAGTAGACGCTGCATTGATGCGCAGGCCGGGTGACTGCTTGCCGGTGCGGAAATGGCGCAATCGGCGGGCGGTTTCGCGACCCATAGCCGCCGCAGACGAACGCCGGCTGTTCGGCGTTCAGTCGCACACGTGAACTGACAGTCATTCCCCGACCGAGTGCTCGTATCGCCCGCCCGTGCCGCCCGCCCGCTTGCGGCGTGAGCAGCAATGTTATATCATACAAACATTGCGAGTCGGTGCACTGTGGAGGTCATCATGAGCGCCAGAATCTTCTCCAGCCGGGACTTCACCCGCGACGTCGCTGCAGCCAAGGCAGCTGCGCTCACAGGTCCGGTCCTGATCACCGACCGCGGCCATCCCGCCTTCGTGATGCTCAACATAGACGAATACCACCGTTTGCAAGGCAAGGCGCCTTCGCTATTCGCGCTGATGCAGCAACTCCCCGAACTTCCCGACGACGTCTTCGAGATCCCGCGCATGGACATCAAATTCCGTGATGTCGAGTTTTGAGCCCGCATGATCGTCCTCGACACCAACGTCATCTCGGAGCTGCGAAAGAAGCCGCTCAACCAGGATCCCAAGGTTTGCGCCTGGTCGCAGACCTACCCGGCGAGTGCCTTCTATCTGACGACGTTGACGATCATGGAGATCGAACGCGGCACATTGATGGAGGAGGCAAAGAACTCGCCGCAGGGACCGGCCCTGCGCACTTGGTTCAACGCGCTTCGCATCGCCTACGCGGGTCATGTGCTGCCCTTCAACGAAGGGGCCGCCATTCGCGCTGCTCAACTCGCAGGCGGCAATCGTCCGTCGGTGGACCTGATGATCGCGGCCATTGCGCTGGAATTCGGCTACGCCGTAGCGACGCGCAACGTGGCGCATTTCAACTTCTCCGGCCTTGCAGTCGTCGACCCATGGGCCTGATCCGGCGCCGTAGGTCGTCAACTTTGAATCGTGCATGCGGCGCCTACGACTCGTGTCTGCTCGCTGACCTGTAGCCTTTGGGCCAGCCTGCCTCTGACTTGGCTTCAGTTGACGTGTTGGACGACTGCTTCCAGGCAGCGAAGCCAGTCTTCCCAAGCTCAGGACTTGACCGCCGGTACCCGCGAACGGCGGTTTCCCGGCTCCCTGGCTTCCTGGCACCGCGCCTTCAGGATCTCGCCCGGATCGACAAGGAAACTGGCGGCCTTGGGCCCGAGGGGATCGACTGCCTGCCGATGAGCGCTTGCTCAACGCACTCGCGCAGAGACCGCGCGTCAGCGGCATGCTCCGTTTCGGTTCGCAAGGTCTTGATCATTCATCGACCGCGCCGCTACATCGGCCGCTGCCGCGCCAGCGGCGGGTTGCGCGCAAAGTAGCGCCGGATGCCGCTGGCCAGTGCGTCCACCAGGCGCTCGCGCCAGACCGGGTCGCGCAGCAGCTTCTCTTCTTCGGGGTTGGAGATGAAGGCGGTCTCGACCAGGATGCTGGGCACGTCGGGCGCCTTGAGCACCGCAAAGCCGGCCTGCTCGACCTGCGGCTTGTGCAGTTTGCCCACGGTGCCGATGCGCGCCAGCACTTCGCTGCCGAGCTTGAGGCTGTCCTTGATCTGCGCCGTCGTGCTCATGTCCAGCATCGCCTGCAACAGCTGCGGGTCTCGGCTGCGCTGTGGCCCCACGCCGCCCACGTCGTCGGCGGCGTTCTCGCGCTCGGCCATCCAGCGCGCGGCGGCACTGCTGGCGCCGCGTGTCGACAGCACAAAGACGCTGGCGCCGCGCGCCTCGGGCCGCAGGAAGGCGTCGGCGTGGATGCTGACGAAGAGGTCGGCCTGCACGCGGCGCGCCTTGCGCACGCGCTCGTTCAGCGGCACAAAGAAGTCGGCGTCGCGCGTCATCATCACGCGCATGCCGGGCACGGCGTTGAGCCGATCGCGCAGCGCCAGGGCGATGGCCAGCACGACGTCTTTCTCGCGCAGGCCGCTGGGGCCGATGGCGCCGGGGTCTTCGCCGCCGTGGCCGGGGTCGAGCGCGACGATGATCAGCCGGTCGACGCGCTGGCGTTCGGCAGCGGTGGGCGGTGGTGGCGGCGGCGCGGGTGCCGGCGTCGACAGGCGCGGCGCCGACGCTGCGGGTTCGCTCGCTGCAGCTGCGCTCGGCAGCGACGGGGCGGGTAGCGACGGAGCGGGCAGTGGCAAGGGCGTCTGTGCCGGGCGGTCGATGCGCGCAATCAGCTCGCCCAACGCGTCCTGCACGGCCTGCGTGGCGCGCTGCTCGGCGGCTTCCTTGTCGCGGATCAAGGCCAGCAGCGGGTCGGACTCGGCGCTGGGAAAGAGGTCGAACACCAGCCGATGGCGGTAGGCGGCCGCTGGCGCCAGAGTGAAGACCTCGGGCCGCACGGCCTGCTTGAGATCGAACACCAGGCGCACGACGCGCGGCTGGTACTGGCCGACGCGCGCGCCAAGGATGTAGGGATCGTCAGCGCGCACCTTGCCCACCAGCTCGCGCAGCGCCGCGTTGAGCTGCAGGCCGTCGATGTCGACCACCAGCCGGTGCGGCGCCTCGGTCAGCAGATGGCTGGCGGCCAGCGCGGCATCGGACTCGATGGTCACGCGCGTGTAGTCGCGTGCCGGCCAGATGCGCACGGCGACGATGGCCGCGCCCGCCGCCAGCGCCGCGCTTGCCGCGCGCGGCGCGCCCAGCAGCAGCGCCAGCCGGCCCATGCGGCGCAGCGCGTGGCGCCTTGCCAGCGTCATTCGAGCAGCTCCAGCCCGCGCACCGTGCCGGCCTCGGCGCGCACGATGCGCACGCCGTCATCCAGTGGCTCGATGAACAAGCGCAGATCGGCCAGCGGCAGCGCGGCGCCGGCGCGCTCGGGCCATTCGGCGAGCTTCAGGCCCGGTGCGGCGAAGACATCGCGAAAGCCGGCATCCAGCCACTCACGCGGGTCTTCGAGCCGGTAGAAGTCGAAGTGAGAGATCGTCAAGCCGGACAGCGTGTAGGGCTCGACCACGGTGTAGGTGGGGCTCTTCACGCGGCCGGCTACGCCCAGCGCGCGCAGCAGGTGGCGCACAAAGGTGGTCTTGCCGGCGCCCAGCGGGCCGTGCAGCTCGAGGTAGGCATCGGCCAGCGCGGCTTTGGGTGCCAGCGCTTGTGCATATGCGGCGCAGCCGGCCTCGTCGGGCCAGCGGAAGTGGCGGCTTCCTAGAATCGGTGCATGCCGGGAGAGCATCACTTCAATGGGCAGATGCTGGTGCAGCAGCTGCGGGGGTGGGCGCGAGAGCTGGGATTCTCACAGA
>JANPMR010000250.1:0-8710 GCA_031427055.1 Rubrivivax sp. | reverse complement strand
ACTTCGACACCCTGGCCACCCAGGCCTACACGCTGGCCAGTGACGAGCGGCTGGCCGAGGCCTCGACCGCCGCGCTGGCCATCGTCGCCGTGGGCCTGCTGCCGGTGATCGTGCTGTGCCGACGCATTGCGCGCCGCTAGCCCGAGACGCCGCGCGGCGCGCGGCGCCGCGTCACTTCCAGCCGGCGCGGTCGTAGGCCTTCTGGGCGGTGGCGGCGTTCTTGGCGAGCTCGCCGATGGCCAGCGTGTCGGCGCGGAAGCTGCCCAAGGATTCGAGCGCCGGGTTGCGGATCCGGGCGGTCTTGACCACGGGCCATTCGTTGTTGCCGTCGGCAAAGTAGCCCTGCGCCTCGTCGCTGGACAGGTACTCGAGAAACTTCACCGCCGCGGCCTGGTGGGGCGCGTGCTTGAGGATGCCGGCGCCCGAAACGTTGACGTGCGTGCCCCAGGTGGCCTGGTTGGGCCACACCACGTCCAGCGCGCGCAGGGTGTCCTGGTCGGCCGCTGCGGTGGAGCGCATCAGGCGCGCCAGGTAGTAGGTGTTGGAGATGGTGACGCCGCATTCGCCGGCGGCCACCGACTTGAGCTGGTCGGTGTCGCCGCCGCGCGGCGGGCGGGCAAAGTTGGCCACCAGGCCGCGCGCCCAGGCCTCCAGCGCCGCCTCGCTGGAGTGGGCGATGAGCGCGCCGCCCAGCGACAGGTTGTAGGGGTGCCCGCCGGAACGCATGCAGACCTGGCCCTTCAGGCGTGGATCGGCCAGCGACTCGTAGCTCGGCACCTGAGCGGCCTTGAGCGCGGCCTTGTTGTAGACGATGACCCGCGCGCGGGTGGAAAACGCCGCCCAGTTGGCGGTGCGCAGGGCCGCTGGCACGCGCGCGTCGAGCAGCTTGCTCTGCAGCGGCTGGAACAGGCCCATGCGATCAGCCACTTCCAGGCGCGAGGCGTCCACCGTGATCAGCACATCGGCCGGGCTCGACGTGCCCTCGTTGCGGATGCGCTCGACGAGCTCGTCCTCTTTGCCGTCGAGCCGGTTGATGCGAATGCCGGTGGCCTTGGTGAAGTTGGCGTACAGCGCTTCGTCGGTCTGGTAGTGACGCGCCGAGTAGATGTTGAGCACGGCGTCTTGCGCCAGCGCGGGGCCGGCTGCGAGGGTCAATGCCGCGGTCAATGCGGTCAGTGCAGTGTGCAGGGTCGGGCGCATGGCTTTGGGTGGTACTTGGTTTGGATGCGGCAATCATAACGCGAATGATTCGCATCCACAAATGCAAGCCGCGCACTCATACGGCAACCGACAATCGCGACCAACGCCGCGAGCCATGAAACTGCAACTGCTGTCAGACCTCCACCTGGAGACCGAGTCCTTCGAGCCCCAGCCGGCGCCGGGCGCAGAGTGGCTGGTGCTGGCCGGCGACATCGACAGCAGCTGGGCGGGCTATCGCCGCTTTGCGGGCTGGCCGGTGCCGGTGCTTGTGATCGTCGGCAACCACGAGTTCGACGGCCGCGACTTCGACGCCGCCACCGCCGGCCTGCGCGCGCTGTGCGCTGAGCTTGGCTTCACGATGCTCGAGCGCGAGTCGCTCGTCATCGCCAGCGCCAGCGGCCAGCGTGTGCGCGTGCTGGGCACGGCGCGCTGGAGCGACTTTGACCTCTTTGGCGCCGAACAGCGGCCGCGCGCCGCGCGCGCCGCCGAGTACTTCATGCGCTTGATGGCCACCACGCGGCACGGCCGGCCTTTCGACGCCGTGGCAGTGCGCGACGAGGCGCTGCGGTGCCGCGCCTGGCTGGAGACCGAGCTGCAGCGCACGCCGCAAGGGCGCTGGGACAAGACCGTGGTGGTGACGCACTTCGCACCCAGCCTGCGCAGCGCCGACCCGCGCTACGGGCGCCAGCCCGGCACGGCCAGTTTCTGCAACGCCGACGACGACCTGCTGCCACGCGCCGACCTCTGGCTGCACGGCCATCTGCATTGCCGGCACGACTACCGCATCGACCGCGCCAGCCGCGCGCCGGTGCGCGTGGTCTGCAACGCGCGGGGGCTGGCGGGCAAGGGCGAGCACATCGGGCACGACCCGCTGCGCACGATCGAACTCTGAGCCGCATCAAGCCGCGGGCTTGCACACAGGCGCAGGCTGCGGCTGCGGGTCATTCACCCGCGACACCCCGGAGTCATCATGAAGATACTCGTCGCCGTCGACGGCAGCCGCTACACCAAGCGCATGCTCGCCTACCTGGCTGCTCATGACGAATGGCTGGGCGCGCACCACGAGTACACCGTGTTGAATGCCGTGTCACCGGTGCCGCAGCGCGCTGCCGTCCAGATCGACCGCGCCACGCTCAAGGCGTATCACGAGGGCGAGGCCGAGCGCGTCTTCAAGCCGATTCGTGCCTTCTTTGCACGCCAGGGCTTCAAGGCCAGCTTCGTGGCCAAGGTCGGCGCGCCGGCTGATGTGATCGCCAGCAGCGCCGCCAAGGGCAGCCACGACCTGCTTGTGATGGGCTCACACGGCCGCGGGACGCTGGCCAACCTGGTGCTGGGCTCGGTGGCCACGCGCGTGCTGGCCAAGTGCAGCACGCCGGTGCTGTTGATCAGGTAGTGGCGCGCGGCCCGCGCAGGCCGTTGAGGCAGATCGACAGCACCCAGTCGACGATCTGCGCGTCGCTGTACCGGCCGCCGGCCTTGACGAAGGCCGGCACGGGATCGCAGGCGCGCGCGAAGACGGTGTACAGCACCACTTCGGGCGGCAGCGTGGCGTCGATCGCGCCATCGGCCTGGGCCTGCACGATCCAGGCGCCCAACGGCTCGCTGACCTCCATCAGCAGGTCGAGATAGGCCTTGCTGCCCAGCAGCTCGGCGCGCAGCGAAGAGTTCTGCGACGGCAGCGACGGCATCGCGCCGGCCACTTGCAGCTCCAGCGCCCAGCGCGTCACGGCCTCGATGCGCTGCAGCGCGCTGGCATCGGCGCGCGCCGCTTGCTGCGTCACCACGTCCAGCGTGCGTTGCAGCAGGCGCACCATGGCGGCAGCGGCCAGCGCTTCCTTGGAGGCGAAGTGCTTGTAGAGGCTGGCCTTGGCGATGCCGACATCGGCGGCCACCTCGTCCACCGTCATCAGGTCGAAGCCCTTGTCGGCGAGCAGGCGGTTGACCGATTCGACGATGGCGTCTTCGCGCACGCGAAGCACCTGTTCACGAAACGAGAGGCGAGCCATCGGCGGATTCTAGCCGCCGACGTCACAAGTTGAACTCGTCAGTCGCGAAACTGCTTTGGCAGTTCAGGTCGGGCGGCGAGCGCGCGAGGACAGGCGCTGCATCCAGCCCGGCTTGGCCGTCGGCCGCGGCAGATCCTGAGCGGCTGTTTCGGCCTGATCAAAGCTGGCGTCAAGCCCGAACGCGGTGCCCAGATCGGCAAGGTCGAGCGGCATCGGGCGCGGCTCTGAGCGCCAAGCGCTGAACCAGCGATTCGGTGTAGCGGCGTTGCTCATGGTGCGGCCCTTCGTAATGCCTGGTAACCAGTGTCACGCGGGCGTGTGAATCGCGCCCGTCGAACAAGGGCGCGCTTGTGCCCCATTTCACGATGTGGCGTCGCGACGGCCGGACGTGACTAGAATCGCGCCCCTTTTCGCAACACCGCATCGCATGACGCTCGCGCCACCCGGATTCGTCGCCATCGACTTCGGTACCTCCAATTCCGCGGTGGCCCTGCCACAGGCCGACGGCGTGCGCCTGGTCGCGCTCGAGGGCGGGCTGCCGACCATGCCCACCGCGGTGTTCTACCGCGCCGACACGCCGACGCAGCAGTTCGAGGCCGAACGCCTGTACGGGCGCGCCGCCATTGCGGCCTATGTCGAAGGCATCGACGGCCGCTTGATGCGCTCGATGAAGAGCATCCTGGGCTCGTCGCTGCTCGACCAGGGCACCGACATCGGCGCCGGCCGCGCCGTGCGCTACCGCGACGTCGTGGTGGGCTATCTGCGCCACCTCAAGCACTGCGCCGAGCAAGAGGCCGGCCGCAGCCTGCCGCGCGTGGTGCTCGGCCGGCCGGTGTTCTTCGTCGATGACGACGCGCAGCGCGACGCCCAGGCCCAGGCCGCGCTCGAAGCCGCGGCGCGCAGCGTCGGCTTCACCGAGGTCGAGTTCCAGTACGAACCCATCGCCGCGGCGCTGGACTACGAGGCGCGCGCGCCGCGCGAGCAGCTGGTGCTGGTGGCCGACATCGGCGGCGGCACCTCGGACTTCTCGCTCGTGCGCGTGGGCCCGTCGCGCCGCGGCCGCCTTCAGCGCCGCGACGACATCCTGGCCAGCCACGGCGTGCACCTGGCCGGCACCGACTTCGACCGCCATGTCGAGCTCGCCGCCATCCTGCCGCTGCTGGGTTACCGCACGCTGCGCCCGGCCAAGCCCGGCGAGTCGCCGCGCGAGGTGCCCAGCGGCGCGTACTTCGACCTCGCCACCTGGCACCTCATCAACACCGTCTACGCGCCAGCGCGCATCGCCGAGCTGCGCTCGATGAAGGACTGGTACGTCGATGCGCGCCACCACCGTCGGCTCATGACGACGGTGCAAGAGCGCCTGGGCCACGCCCTGGCCGGCGCGGCCGAACAGGCCAAGATCGATGTCGCGCAGCAGGGCTCGGCGCAGATCGACTTGTCGGTGCTCGAAGCCGCGCTGGCGACCACGCTGGCCGAGACGCAAGCCGCGGCCGCCATCGAGTCGGATCTGGAGCGCATCGTGCAAGCCGCGCAGGAGACGGCGCGCATGGCCGGCGTGGCGCCGGACGCCATCGACGCGCTGTACTTCACGGGTGGGTCCACCGGCCTGACGCCGCTGGTGGACCGCATCGCTGCCGGCTTTGCGGCGGCCGAACGCGTGCGTGGCGACCGCTTTGCCAGCGTCGCCCAGGGCCTGGGCCAGCACGCGCGGGTGGTGTTTGGCGCGGGCCCGACCCAAGGCCGGAAAGCCTCCTAGAACTTGCCGCCGTTGGCCTTGAAGCGGGCCACGGCGGTCTTCAGGTCGTCCAACGGTTCGCAGGGCGAACTGCAGAGCTTGGCCAGCGCAGCCAGGCGCGATTCGGCGGTGGGCAGGTCGCCCTTCATCAGGGCGAGTTCTCCGGAGTATTCCAGCGCGCCCATGTGGCGCGGGTTGATGCGCAGGGCGGCGTCGTAGTAACGCTGCGAACCGTCCAGGTCGGGCTTGGCCTGCTTGCGCAGCGCATAGCCCATCAGGTTGTTCCAGTCGGCGCTGCTGGCGGCGTTGACGCGGCGCAGCTCCGTCAATGCCGCTGGCCATCGCTTGGCCTCGACGTGTTCGCGCGCCGCGCCCAGCGGGTCGGCGGCCGCAGGCGTCTCGGGGCCGGTGTCGGCGGCGAAGGCGGCGCCGGCCAAGGCCAGCGTCAGGCTGGCGGCGACGAGGCTCCAGCGGGAAGGGGTGTGCATGTCGGGCTCCAGATTGACGGCGCCGGCAGTGTCCCCCAAGACGGGCTTGCGCGCTTGCGTGCGCGCTGGGTGACTCAGCGGCGCGGCCCGGGCCGGCGCACCGGGCGCGCCTGCCGCGCCGGACGCCGCGGCGCCGCGCGCGGCCGCGTCACGTCGGCAATCAGCATCAGCGCGCGCACGATGTCCTGCACCGCCTCGGCCAGGTTTTCGGCCGGCTCGAGCGTCTCGATCACCGCCACCAGAGCGTCGGCGTCTTCCAGGTCTTCGGGGTCGAAGTGCATGAACAACAGCGCCAGCGGCTCCACCAGCTCGGGCGCGGTCATCGCCATCAACTCCGGAAAGTGCTCCATCGCGTTGGCAAAGCCGGCAATCCACGGCAGCACGCATTCGCTCGGCGTGGGCTCGCCGTCGAGCGGGTAGATCCAGGGGTCGAACCACTGCCGCGTGCCGATGGCGAGGTCGAGCTCGGCGTGTCGGCGCAGCACCAGCGTGTGGGCTTCGTCCAGCGGCGCCCCCGCCGGGGCGGCTTGGCCTTCGACGTCGGTGACGTGCACCAGCCAGCGCGCTGGAGGCGGCCGCCGCGGCTGCAGCAGCACGCCGCACAGAAAGCCGTCCAGTGCCGACACGTCCAGCGGCTGCAATGGCGGCGGCAGGCCATCGAGCAGCGTCTGCAGGCGTTCGAGGTCGGTATCGGTCAGTGGCGTGACGTCTGGCATGCGGTTCCCCTCGACAGGGGATTTGCACAGGGGGTGGCGGCGGCTAGATTGGCCCCCATCGGTGCCGCGGCCCGCGGATTGTCCCGCAGCCGGCACCCCACGGTCCCAACGACGTCCTTCTCGGAGGACTTTCACAACCCGCTGCTCGCGCAGCGGGTTTCTTTTTGTGTGCTGCCGCTTGCTTTGTCACCAATCGGTGACTAACATAGTCACCATCAAGTGACAAAGCGGGTTCGTATGCAACGTCGAAACTTCATCCGCGTCGTGGGCGGTGGTGTGGTGATGGCGGCCGGGGCGTCGTTGGCGGGGTGCTCGGCGGCGATGCCGCCCGAGGCCATCGCGGCCTGGCAGGGGCCGGGTGAGCAGCCTGATCTGCGGCGCTGGATCCTGGGCTACGCCATCCTGGCACCGCACTCGCACAACCTGCAGTCGTGGTCGGTGGATCTGTCTACACCGGGCGAAATCCTGCTGCGCTGCGACCTCACACGGCTGCTGCCCGAGACTGACCCGTTCTCGCGCCAGATCATGATGAGCCAGGGCACGTTCATCGAGCTGCTGGACATCGCGGCACGCGAGCGCGGCCATCGCGCCGAGATCGAGCTCTTCCCCGATGGCGCCTTCGGCCCCGACAAGCTCGACAGCCGGCCCGTGGCGCGCATCCGCCTCGTGCCCGATGCGGCGCAGCCCAAGGACGCGCTCTTTGCGCAGATCCTGCGCCGCCGTACCAACCGCAATGCCTACGACCCGGCGCGCCCGGTGCCGGCCGCGGCCTGGGCGGCGATGGCCGATGCCCTACGGCCGCATGCGTTGCGCTTCGGCCATGTCGGGCCCGATCAGGCCGAGGCCCTGAACCGCCACCGTGCCATCGCCGCCGACGCCTGGCGCATCGAGATGACGACGCCGCGCGCCATGCTCGAGTCGTACAAGGTGCTGCGCGTGGGCGCGGCCGAGGTGGCGCAGCACCGCGACGGCCTGACCCTGCTCGACCCGAAGGTCGTGCTCATGACGCGCCTGGGCCTGTTTGACCGCAGCAAGGCGCCGGCGGCCGATGACTACGCGGTGCGCAGCCAGGTCACCGAGTTCAACGCCAAGATGGCGTCCACACCCGGCTTCCTGTGGATGGTGAGCGAGGGCAATGATCGCGCCACGCAGGTCAACGCGGGCCGCGCCTATGCCCGCGTGCAGCTGGCTGCCACCGCGCAAGGCCTGGCCATGCAGCCACTGCAGCAAGCGCTGCAGGAGTACCCCGAGCAGGCCGGCCCCTACGCCGACGTCCGCCGCCTGCTGGCCGCACCGCAGCCGGCCACCACCGTGCAGATGTGGGCCCGCGTGGGCTACGCCGAGCCGGTGTCGCCAGCGCCACGGCGCGGCGTGGCGGCGCACATCACGCGCGCGTGAGCCGATTGCCCGCAGCACATCATCGCGACATGAAGCCCGCCGCCCCGCGCACTGCGCCGCCGCCCCGCGACCGCGCTGCCACCGAAGCGCGCATCCTGGCCGCCGTGGGCGAGGTGCTGGCGCGCGACGGCTTCGGCGGCGTCGGCGTCAACGCCATCGCCAAGCAGGCCGGTGTCGACAAGGTGCTGATCTACCGCTACTTCGGCGGCCTGCCTGAGCTGCTGCGTGCCTGGGGCGCCAGTGGCCGCTTCTGGCCGCGCGTGGCCGATCTGCTGGGCAACAACCCGTCGGCGCTGCTGGCGCTGCCGGCGGCCGAGCGCTACGCACGCTTCTTCGAGCACTTCATCGACGAACTGCGCAGCCGCCCGCTGACGCTGGCCATCCTGGCCGCCGAGCTGAGCGAACGCAATGAGCTCACGGCGATCCTCGAAGTCGAGCGCGAGCAGTGGGGCGAGGACGCGGCGCGCGTGCTCGGCGGCGCCGACTGGCCGCGCGAGCCCGTGCTGGCTCACCTGACGCTGCTGCTCGTGGCCGGTGTGCAGTTTCTGGCCCTGCGGGCGCGCCACACGCGGGTGTTCGGCGGGGTCGACATCCAGAGCGACGCCGGCTGGGCGGACCTCAAGCGCGCATTGCGCTATCTGGCCGTGCGGCTGCTGCCGGCGGACGGCGGCGTGGTGAACCCGCCGCCGCCAGCGCCCGGGCGACGCGCGGCCGCTGGGCGCCAAGCCCGCAAGGCATCGGCATAGACTGTGCGTTTGCCATCCCCAGGAGAGCCACCATGGCCGCACCCGTTGCCTTCACGCAGACCACCGACATCGGCCATTGGATCGCCGGCGCACCGCATCGCGGCAGCGGCGATCGCCAGCAAACGGTCTGGAACCCCACCACCGGCCAGCCCGCGCGCCAGGTGCTGCTGGGCAGCGCCGAAGACGTCAAGGCCGCCGTGGCCGCCGCCAAGGCCGCGCAGCCGGCCTGGGGCGACATGCCGCCGATCCGCCGCGCGCGCGTCCTCAACGCTTTCCTGGCGCTGATGAACCAGCACCGCGATACCCTGGCCGCGATGATCACCGCCGAGCACGGCAAGGTCTTCACCGACGCTGTAGGAGAGGTCTCGCGCGGCATCGACATCGTCGAGTTCGCCTGCGGCATCCCGCAATTGCTCAAGGG
>JANPMR010000249.1:0-5935 GCA_031427055.1 Rubrivivax sp. | reverse complement strand
GCCAAGGAGGGCGGGCACTCGGCGCTGGTGTCGTCCAGCACGATCTGGAACGAACTGCGCCGGCGCCGGCCCGATCTGGCGCGGCTGCTGCTGGACCCCATCGCCACCGACCGCCGCGGCGAGGTGCCGCCGGGTGAGCTGCCGTTCTTCACGATCCCGGTCTTCAACTGGTTTGCGGGCCAACTCTCGGCGATCTACCAGCGCCAGTACATCGATTCGGCGCAGCGCTTCGCAGACGCGCCGCGCCTGACCGCAGCGCACGTCGAGGCGCTCGATCTGCTGGACGCACTGACCAACGACCCGGCGCTGAATTTCCTCATGACGCTGCAGCCCGGTGACATCCAGCTCGTCCACAACCACACGCTGCTGCATGACCGCACGGCGTTCGTCGATGGGCCTGATGCGGCGCGCCGCCGCCACCTGCTGCGCCTGTGGCTGGCGCCTGCTGACGCACGGCCGCTGCCGCCAGTGTTTGCGCAACGCTACGGCAGCGTCGTGCCGGCTGCGCGCGGCGGCGTGCCGCCAGTCAACGGGCGGCTCGTCGCGCCCTTGGATGTGGCGCCAGCCGCCGGATAATCTGCACCCATGTTCACCGGCATCGTCCAAGGCCTCGCCACCGTCCGCGCACTCGTCGACCGGCCCGGCCTGCGCAGCTTCACGCTCGACTTCGCGCCCGGCTTCTGTGAAGGCCTGGCTATCGGCGCCAGCGTCGCCGTCGACGGCGTCTGCCTCACGGTCACGGCGCGCCATGGCGACGACGCGGCCGAGTTCGACGTCATGCAGCAGAGCCTGGCGCTGACCACGCTGGCCGGTCTGCAACCCGGCAGCCGCATCAACGTCGAGCGCGCCGCGAAAGACGGCGCCGAGATCGGCGGCCATCCGCTGTCGGGCCACGTCGACTTCATGGCCCGCGTGGCCGAGGTGCGCCGGCCCGAGAACAACCACGTGCTGCGCATCGCGGTGCCGGCGCCGTGGATGCGCTACGTCTTCGCCAAGGGCTACATCGCCGTCAACGGCGCCAGCCTGACGGTGGCGCAGGCCGATCGAGGCAGGGGCGAGCGCGATGGCAGCGGCAGTTTCGAGGTCTGGCTGATCCCCGAGACCTTGCGCATGACCACCTTTGCCGACAAGCCCGTGGGCGCCGCGCTCAACATCGAAATCGAACGCGGCACGCAGGTCTTCGTCGACACCGTGCGCGACGCCATCGAAGAGCGCCTGGGCCCGCTGCTGCCGGCGCTGGAGGCGCTGCTGCGCCAGCAAGGCCAGAGTCTGGACGATCTGTCGCGGCCCGCCGCATTGCCGCGCGCCTGATGGATGGCGGCCGCAAAGCGGCCGACTGGCACCACAACTCTGGCACCGCGACTCCTTCGGCTGGTCCAGCGGCCGGGCGTTTGATCAACATCAAACCCTCACCGCCCGTGCTCGGGTTTCAATCGGATCAAGCTGCGGTTTGACCCCAGCGAGCACGTCCAGATCCTGTGCGGTCACCCAGAGCGTGGTGATCCTGAACCGCGTCGTCCAGGCTCGGCCGCCAAAACTCTCAAAGATGTCCAGCTCATGAAACCAAGACAAGCCCTCGCCATCCTTCTGCTTGTCGCAGGCATCCTGCGGGTGGTGCCGGGCGCGCGCAAGCGCTAGGCCATGGCCCGCCGATGGGTTTGGGTGCTTGCTGCCACCGGCGTCGTCCTCGCGGGGCTGTTGGCGTGGTGGTGGCTGCGCGCACCGAAGGCGTATGCGGTCACGCTGCAAGTGGCCCCGCTTGTTCGCACGCTGCAGTTCTCGGCCCGCGTGGCCAGCGCGTCGCGGGTCGATGTCGGCGCCACCGTCACCGGCCGGGTGCAACACGTTGCGGTGGCCGAGGGCGCCGTGGTCAAGCAAGGTGAGCTCTTGCTGCGCCTGGAGAGCGACGAACTGCAGGCCGCGCTGGCGCAGGCGCAGGCCAGCGAGCAGCAGGCTGCGGCGCGCCTGGCCGGCCTGCGCAGCACCGGGCGCGGCAGCGCCGACGCCGCGCTGGCGCAGACCGACTCGGTGTTGATCGCCGCCCAGGCCGAGTTGCGGCGCACACAGGACCTGGTGGCCCAGGGCTTCCTCAGCCCGGCGCGGCTCGATGACGTGCAGCGCAACGTGGCGGTGGCGCTGGCGCAGCAGGCCGGCGCACGCGCGCAACGCGCGGCCAATGCCGACGCCGGCACCGACACCCAACAAGCCCAGGCCCAACTGGCGCTGGCCATTTCAGCAACGGCGGCCGCGCGCGCGCGCCTGGCGCAAGCCGTGCTCAGCGCGCCGGCCGACGCCAAGGTGCTGGCGCGCTTGGTCGAGCCGGGCCAGATCGTGCAGCCGGGCCGCGCGCTGCTGACCCTGGCGCTTGCGGGCGCGCCGCAACTGGTGGCGCAGGCGGACGAGCGCTTTCTCGAGCAGTTGCGCGTGGGACAGAGCGCGACGGTGGTGGCCGATGCCTTTCCGGGCCAGCGCTTCGCGGCGCGGGTGCAGGCGATCGCGCCGCTGGTCGATGCGCAGCGCGGCGCCGTCGAGGTCAAGTTTTCGCTGCCGCAAGCGCCGCCCGCCTATCTGCGCGAAGACATGACGCTGTCGGTGGAAGTCGAGACGGCGCGCCGCGACGCCGCGCTGGTGCTGCCGACAGGCGCCTTGCGCAGCGAGGATGGCGCCGGCCGCGCGACGGCGTGGGTCGAGCGCGGCGGCCGCGTCGAATTGCGTGCGCTGCGCCTGGGCCTGCGCACGCTGGATGCGGCCGAGGTGCTGGAAGGGCTGGTGGCCGGTGAGGCGGTGCTGATGGGCGCCGCACCCGAGCCGGGCCGGCGCGTGCATGCCGATCGCAGCGCTGCATCGGCATCGGCGGCATCCGCGGCCGCGGCCGCGGCCGCCAAACCGCAGCGCGCCAACGGCGGCGCGGCATTGACCAACGCCATGGGGCGCTGAAGGCCATGTTCAGCGCATTCGGTTTCGAACGCCGTGTCGCCACACGCTTCTTGCGTGAAGGGCGCATGCAGACCCTGCTCATCATTGTCGGCGTGGCCGCGGGCGTGGCCGTGGTGGCCTACATCTCGGCGCTCATCACGGGCTTGCAGGCGAACACGATCGACAAGACCCTGGGCGCGCAGGCGCATGTGACGCTCAGCGAGCGCGACGACACGGTCACCCCCGCGCGTGCGCCATCGCCCGGCACGGTGGTGCTGGCGCAAACCCAGCCACGCGCCCAGCGCGCGCGCGCCATCGCCAACTGGCAGACCGTGGTGCCGCTTCTCGAAGCCCTGCCCGGCGTCGCCGCCGTGTCGCCCACGCTGACCGGCGCCGGCCTGGCGCTGCGCGGCGAGGCCTCGAAGTCGATCGCGCTCATCGGCGTCGATCTCGACCGCTACGACCGCATCGTCGGCTTGCGCTCGAAGGTCATCGCCGGCGTGGCGCGGCTGGGCCCCGGCGAAGGCATCATCGGCCGCGAACTCGCCGATGACCTGGGCGTGCGTGTCGGCGACCGCATCGGCTTGAGCACCGGCAGCGGCACAAGTGCCGTGACCGACTCGCTGCGCATCACGGCCCTCGTCGATCTGGGGCTGCGCGAACTCAACCGCCGCACCGTGATCGTGCCGCTGCGGGCCGCGCAAAGCCTGGTCGGCCTGCCGGGCGGTGCCACCAGCATCGAGCTGACGCTGCACGACATCTGGTCGGCACAGACACTGGCCGCCGAGTTGGCGCAACGCCTGCCGTACAAGGTCGAGAGCTGGCAGGAGGCCAACTCGCAACTGGTCTCGGCGCTCAACGCGCAGTCGGTCAGCACCGGCGTGATCCGCGCCGTGGTGATGGTGGTGGTGGTGCTGGGCATCGCCAGCGTGCTGGTGGTGTCGGTGGTGCAAAAGCGCCGCGAGATCGGCATCCTGCGCGCGATGGGCGCCACGCAGGGCCAGGTGCTGCGCATCTTCTTGCTGCAAGGCGCCATCGTCGGCGCCATCGGCTCCGCCCTGGGCGTGGTGCTGGCGGTGGGCCTGATCTGGGCTTTTTCGCGACTGGCGCTGGGTGACGATGGGCAGCCGCTGTTTGTGATCACCTTGCGTCTGTCCCTGGCGCTGCAGGTGGCGGGCGTGGCCACGCTGTGCGGCGTGCTGGCCGCGGTGGCGCCAGCGCGCCGCGCGGCCAAGCTCGACCCTGCGCTGGCGATCCGCATGTGATGAATTCATCCACAGCGCCGCTGATCGAACTCGGCGACATCCACAAGACCTACAACGCCGGCCGGCCCAACGAGGCCGAGGTGCTGCACGGCCTGTCGCTGAAGATTGCGCGCGGCGAGTTCGTGGCCCTGATCGGGCCCTCGGGTTCGGGCAAGAGCACCTTGCTCAACATCATTGGCCTGCTTGAAAAGGCAAGCTCCGGCAGCTACCGCATCGACGGCCAGGAGACAAGCCAGCTCGACGACGCCGGCCTGACCCTGCAGCGGCGCGCGACGCTGGGCTTCGTGTTCCAGTTTCACCACCTGCTGCCGGCTTTCTCGGCGCTCGAAAACGTGACCCTGCCGGCGCTCATGCGCGAGGGCCGCGTCACCCCCGAGCAGCGCGAGCGCGCCATGGCGGTGCTGAAGTCGGTCGGGCTCGAAGCGGCGGCGGCCAAGCGCCCTGGCGAGCTTTCGGGCGGCATGCAACAGCGCGTGGCGATCGCCCGCGCGCTGGTGCTCGAGCCGCCGCTGGTGCTGGCCGATGAACCCACCGGCAATCTCGACACCCAATCGGCCAACGAAGTTTTTGATGTCATGCGGCGCATGCACGCGGCGCTGAAGGTCTCGTTCCTGCTCGTCACGCACGACCCGCGGCTGGCCGCACGCTGCGACCGCGTGATCGAACTCATCGACGGCCGTATCGAACGCGACGAGGCCGTGGTCGCCGCAGCCAACCCGGAGCCGCCCCATGCCCCCGCCGCCTGAACACCCAGTCGAACCGGCCGGCCGGCGGACGCTGCCGCTGTTGATGGCGGCGGTGTCGGTCGCGATGGCCTGGATCCTGTGGCCCTTCTACGGCACCATCCTGTGGGGCACGGTGATTGCGCTGCTGTTCGCGCCGCTTTACCGCTGCTTGTTGCCGCGATGCCGGCAGCGGCGCACGCTTGCTGCGCTCGCCACCTTGCTGGCGGTGCTGGTGCTGGTGGTGCTGCCCCTGACGCTGATCACCGCCGCGCTGACGCGCGAAGCCGCAGGCGTCTATCAGCGAGTGCAGTCGGGCGAGATGAACCCGACGATCTACTTTCGTGGTGTGTTCGACGCCCTGCCGGGTTGGATCACCGCGCTGCTGGACCGCTTCGGGCTGGTCGACTTCGCCACCCTGCAGCAGCGTGTGACAGTGGCCCTGACGCAGGGCAGCCAGTTCATCGCCACGCACGCCCTGGCCATCGGCCAGGACACCTTCATGTTCGTGCTCGACCTCTTCATCACGCTCTACCTGGCGTTCTTTCTGATCCGCGACGGCGAGCACCTGGCGCGCGACCTGCGCCATGCGCTGCCGCTGCCGTCGGCGCAGCGCCAGGAGTTGTTCGACAAGTTCGCGGTGGTGATCCGCGCCACCGTCAAGGGCAACCTGCTCGTGGCCGCGTTGCAGGGCCTGCTCGGCGGCCTGGCGTTCTGGTTCCTCGGCGTCGACGGGGCCCTCTTGTGGGCCGTGCTGATGGCCTTCCTGTCACTGCTGCCGGCGGTCGGTGCGGGCGTGGTGTGGGTGCCGGTGGCGCTGTACTTCTTCGTGACCGGCGCGCTCTGGCAGGGCTTGGCGCTCACCGCCTGGGGCGTGTTGGTGATCGGCCTGGTGGACAACCTGCTGCGCCCACTGCTGGTCGGCAAGGACACCCGCCTGCCCGACTACCTGGTGCTGATCTCCACGCTGGGTGGCATGTCGGTGATGGGCATCAACGGCTTTGTGCTCGGGCCGGCCATCGCGGCGATGTT
>JANPMR010000248.1:0-8171 GCA_031427055.1 Rubrivivax sp. | reverse complement strand
GTTCAAGTAGCCAACGCAGAAATCGGCTCGCTTCGAAACGGCCAGCGTGGCCCGCAACGCGCCCAGCAACTCCTGTTCGATGTTGTCGAAGATCCTCGCCATCCGCCCCCCCATTGCGCCGGCCATTGTGCACGCGCGATTGCCGCCATCAGGGATGGGCGCTGGGCCAGAATCGCCAACGACGATGTCGTTATCGGCACCTGCAACCACCCGACGGAGACCGCGTGACCCCTGACTTCTGGCCCGCCTGCGGCTACACGCTGCTGCAACGCACCGCCCAGGGCTGGCTGGTGCCGACGCCGGCCTATCTGGCGGCTTGGTTGGACCGACCCGAACTGGCGCTGGTGGCCGAGTCCTGCGCGGCCGAGATCGCGCTGCACCGCGCGCTCTCGAGCGACCCCTTGCGCCCGGTGCCAGCGTCTGAGCTGGCCGCGATGGCCGACGCCGACGCGCGCGCCAACTACGGCCACTTCCTGGCGTTGCGCGATGCGCTGCTGCATGCCGGATCGCTCGAGGGCTGGCTGCTCGCGCTGTGGCGCGGCGGCCGCATCCACGTGCCGCCGCTGTTCATCGACCTGGTCGTGCAGGCGGTGCTGCGCGGGCTGCTGGATGGTGACGGCGAGACCCGCGCCGACGCCTTCCAGGCACGCGCTGCCGAGATGCTGTTCCGCCCGCAACGCCTGAGCACCGTTGATGACCGCCTGCTGGCCGGCGATCGCGAGACGCTGGATCTGCAGCGCGAGACGCATGGCTTCGGCGACATCGGCCGCCTGCTGGCGCAGGCGCAACAGCCCGTGAAGACGGTGCAGATGCAAGTGCTGCAGGCCGACGCGCAAGACCGCTACTGGTCGGAGGCGGCGCGCCCCGGTGGCCGCCACGCCTTCCTGCTGGATCTGACGCACGAGATCCGGCAGGAGCTCGGCCACGGCCTGAGCTTTCACCTCACGCACGCCCACTCCGGGCTCAAGGCGCTGGCCGCCGTGTGGGTGCGCTGGGTGCAGCACCTGCTGGGCGTGGCGGTGCGCATTGAGCCGCTGCAGAAGATCGACGACGCGCAATGGCGTTGGCATGTCGGCCTTGACGTCGAGAGCACGGCGCTTCTCAACGACTTGTACGAAGACCGCCCCGTGGCCCCCGAACGCATGGCGCGGCTGGTGAGTCTGTTCCGGCTGGAGTTTGCCGACCCGCGCGACATGCGCGCCGACGTCGCCGGCCGGCCGGTCTACCTGGGCATGGCGATGAACGCCGAACACGTTCTGCGCCTGAAGCCGCAGAACCTGGTCCTCAATCTGCCCTTGGCGACGCGGACCTGAGGTCGATGCGTCGAGCCCGCGAGGCCGCTGATACACTGCCGCCCAGCCAGGAGAGAGCCCCTTTGCGGGGCCGCCGAAGGCGCAGGGGATGGGCCGCAAGCCGCCTCGAACGCTCAGGCAAAAGGACTGGCTCTTCAACCTCACTGGAGAGAGGCTGCCAACCCCCCACAGGGTCAAGCAGCCCACCGAAGGGGCAAGGCCTGCCAATCGCAGCATGCGACGGGGCAGCGCTGAATCTCTCAGGTAAAGCGGACAGCGAGGGCCCCGGTACGCCGCCAACAGCGGTGTGCGCGTCGATGCCCTCGTCTGAAGGATGCCGCCATGTCTGAAGCCCCTCTCCTGCAGACGCCCCTGCACGATCTGCACCGCAGCCTGGGCGCGCGCATGGTGCCCTTTGCCGGCTACGCCATGCCGGTGCAATACCCGGCTGGGCTGATGGCCGAACACAAGCAGTGCCGCGACTCGGCGGCGCTGTTCGACGTCTCGCACATGGGCCAGATGCGGCTGGTGGCGCCGACGCCGCGGCGGCGCTGGAGTCGCTGGTGCCGGTGGACGTGCAGGACCTGGGCGTGGGCAAGCAGCGCTACGCCTTCTTCACCAACGCCAGCGGCGGCCTGCTCGACGACCTGATGATCGTGCGGCCCGAACCCGGCGGCGCATCCGAGACCTTCGGCGATCTGTTCCTGATCGTCAACGCCGGCTGCAAACACGCCGACGTGACGCACATGCTCACCCACATCGGCCACCGCTGCAGCGTGGTGCCGATGTTTGATCGCGCGCTGCTCGCGCTGCAGGGGCCGCTGGCGGTGCAGGCGTTGTCAAGGCTCAACGGCGCGGTCGCCCAGCTCAAGTTCATGAGCGGCGGCGTGTTCGGGCTCGCCAGCACGCCCTGCTTCGTCACGCGCTCGGGCTACACCGGCGAGGACGGCTTCGAGATCTCTGTGGCCGCCGACAAGGCCGTGCTGCTGGCCGAGTTGCTGCTGCAGCAACCCGAGGTCAAGCCCGCCGGTCTGGGCGCGCGCGACACGCTGCGCCTGGAAGCCGGGCTGTGCCTGTACGGCCACGACATCAGCGAGACCACCAGCCCGGTCGAGGCCGGCCTGACCTGGGCCATCCAGAAGGTGCGCCGCCCGGGCGGCGCGCGCGCCGGCGGCTACCCTGGGGCCAGCGTCATCGAGAGCCACCTGGCCGGCGCCGCACCCAGCAAGCGCGTGGGCCTGATCGGCCTGGAGCGCGTGCCGGTGCGCGAAGGCACCGCCCTCGTCGACGCCCACGGCCGCAAGCTCGGCACGGTGACGAGCGGCACGCTGTCGCCCACAGTCAACCAGCCCATCGCCATGGCCTACCTGCCCATCGAACACGCCCTGCCCCACCACGAGGTCTACGCCGAGGTGCGCGGCAAGCGCCTGCCGATGCGCGTCAGCCCCATGCCCTTCACCCCCCACCGCTACCAACGTTGAGCCCCCAAGCTCGCTTTTCGCTCGCTACCCCCCGAGGGGGCCGTCCGCCTACGGCCCGGCAAAGCCGGTTCCGTGGCGGGAAGCTTGATCGCCACCTCTTCTCGTCACTTCCAACCGGAGCCCTGCCGATGACCACCATGTACACCCCCGATCACGAGTGGATCAATATCGAGGATCACGAAGCCGCCATCGTCGGCATCACCCACCACGCGCAGGACGCGCTGGGCGACGTGGTGTTCGTCGAACTGCCCGAGGTCGGCCGCACCTACAAGCAGGGCGAGGTGGCCGGCGTCGTCGAGTCGGTCAAGGCCGCCGCTGACCTCTTCATGCCGGTGACCGGCGAGGTGGTCGAGGTCAACGAGGCGCTGCGCGCCGACCCCGCGCTGGCCAACACCGACCCGCTGGGCCACGGCTGGTTCTTCAAGGTCCACGTCACCCACATGGGCGAGTTCGACCAGCTGATGGACCCGCCGGCCTACGACGCGCTGCTGAAGACGCTCTGACCCTCCATCCATTCATTCAAGTCCCGGTCCGCGCCGGGCGAACGCCATGCTGATGTCTGCCCTGAAGCCTCTCGCCGAGCTCGAGAACGCCACCGAATTTGCCGCCCGCCATATCGGCCCGTATGTTGACGACGAGGCGCACATGCTGTCCCTCATTGGCGCGGCCAGTCGCCGCGCCTTGATCGAGGCCATCGTGCCGCGCGCCATTGCGCGCAGCCAGCCGATGGCGCTGCCGGCGCCGCTGAGCGAGGCGCAAGCCCTGGCCGAGATGAAGCAGTTGGCGAGCCAGAACCAGGTGCTCAAGAGCTTCATCGGCCAGGGCTACCACGGCACCCACACGCCGGGCGTCATCCTGCGCAACATCCTCGAGAACCCGGCCTGGTACACCGCCTACACGCCCTACCAGGCCGAGATCTCGCAGGGCCGCATGGAAGCGCTGGTCAACTTCCAGACCATGGTCTGCGACCTCACCGGCATGGCCATCGCCAACGCCAGCATGCTGGACGAAGCCACCGCCGCGGCCGAGGCCATGACGCTGGCCAAGCGCAGCGTCAAAAGCAAGAGCAACACCTTCGTGGTGGCCGGCGATTGCCATCCGCAGACGATAGAGGTCATCCAGACGCGCGCCGCGCCGCTGGGCATCACGGTGGTGCTGGCCAACTCGGCGCAGGAGTGGGACCTCTTGATCGCCGGCGGCGACTACTTCGCGGTGCTGGTGCAGATGCCCACCACCGACGGCTCCATCCACGACGTGCGCGAAGACGCCGCGCGCATCCATGCGCGTCAGGCGGCCTTCATCGTCGCGGCCGACCTGCTGGCGCTGACCTTGATCACGCCACCCGGCGAACTGGGCGCCGACATTGCCCTGGGCAGCACGCAGCGCTTCGGCGTGCCGATGGGCGGCGGCGGCCCGCACGCCGCCTACCTGGCCTGCCGCGACGAGTTCAAGCGCAGCCTGCCCGGCCGGCTGGTGGGCGTCAGCATCGACAGCCACGGCGCGCCGGCTTACCGCCTGGCGCTGCAGACGCGCGAGCAGCACATCCGCCGCGAGAAGGCCACCAGCAACATCTGCACGGCGCAGGTGCTGCTGGCCGTCATCGCCAGCATGTACGCCGTCTACCACGGGCCCGCGGGCCTCAAGCGCATTGCCCAGCGCGTGGCCAGCTACACCGCGGTGCTGGCGCAGGGCCTGCTTGAGATGGGTGTGGCGGTGCGCAGCCAGACCGCCTTCGACGCCATCGTCATCGACACCGGCGCCGAGACCGCCGCCATCGCGGCACGCGCCGTGGCCGCGGGCATGAACCTGCGCCGCTTTCGCGAGTGGGGCGACACGATGATCGGCATGGCGCTGGACGAAACCACCACGTGCGACGACATCCGCGCGCTGTGGCAACTGTTCGCCGCAGACGGCCAGGCGCTGCCCGACATGGCGGCCTTCGACAAGGGCATCGAGCCGATGATCCCGCCAGCGCTGCGCCGCACCAGCGCCTTCCTCACGCACCCGGTGTTCAACACGCACCACAGCGAGACGCAGATGCTGCGCTACATCCGCAGCCTGTCGGACAAGGACCTGGCGCTGGACCGCAGCATGATCCCGCTGGGCAGCTGCACCATGAAGCTCAACGCCACCAGCGAGATGATCCCCATCACCTGGCCCGAGTTCGCGCAGATCCACCCCTTCGCGCCGCGCGAGCAGTTGGCCGGCACCTGGGCCATGAACGACCAGCTCTGCGCATGGCTGAGCCAGGCCACGGGCTACGCCGGCGTGAGCCTGCAACCCAATGCCGGCAGCCAGGGCGAGTACGCCGGCCTGCTGGTCATCAAAGCCTGGCACGAGAGCCGCGGCGAAGGCCATCGCACGGTCTGCCTGATCCCCGAAAGCGCCCACGGCACCAACCCGGCCAGCGCGCAAATGGTGGGCATGACGGTGGTGGTGACGAAGTGCGACGCGATGGGCAACGTCGACATGGACGACCTGAAGGCCAAGTGCGAACAGCACAGCGCCAGGCTGGCCGCGGTGATGATCACCTACCCCAGCACGCACGGCGTGTTCGAGGTGCGCGTGAAGGAACTCTGCGCGCTGGTGCACCGGCACGGCGGGCGCGTCTACGTGGACGGCGCCAACATGAACGCGCTGGTCGGCGTGGCCGCGCCGGGCGAGTTTGGCGGTGACGTCAGCCACCTCAACCTGCACAAGACCTTCTGCATCCCGCACGGCGGCGGCGGCCCCGGCGTGGGGCCGGTGGCGGTGGTGGCCGATCTGGTGCCCTTCTTGCCGGCGCATCGCACGGCGGGTGTCGGCGGGCCGCAGAGCGTGGGCGCCGTGAGCGCAGCGCCGCTGGGCAATGCCGCGGTGCTGCCCATCAGCTGGATGTACTGCCGCATGATGGGCGCGGACGGCCTGCGCGATGCCACCGAGGTGGCCATCCTGAGCGCCAACTACATCGCGGCACGCCTGGTGGACCACTTTCCGGTGCTCTACAGCGGCGGCGATGCGGGCCTCAAGGGCGGCGGCGTGGCGCACGAATGCATCATCGACATCCGCCCGCTGGCCAAGAGCAGCGGCGTTGGTGCGGAGGACGTTGCCAAGCGCCTCATCGACTACGGCTTTCACGCGCCGACGCTGAGCTTTCCGGTCGCCGGCACGCTGATGATCGAACCCACCGAGAGCGAACCGCTGGCCGAACTGGACCGCTTCTGCGACGCCATGATCGCGATTCGGCGCGAGATCGCCAAGGTCGAGTCCGGCGCCTGGCCGCAGGACGACAACCCGCTCAAGCACGCGCCGCACACCGCCGCCGCGCTGCTCAAGGCCGACTGGCCGCACCCGTACTCGCGCGAAGAGGCGGCCTACCCCGTGCCGGGCCTGCGGCGCCAGAAGTACTGGTCGCCGGTGGGCCGGGTCGACAACGTCTGGGGCGACCGCAACCTGTCATGCAGTTGCCCGCCGTTGAGTGACTACGCCGACGCGGCAACCAGCGAGGCATAAGCCGAGATGGCAGAATGAGTACATCTTTGCCATTGGCTTAGGAGTCTGCCATGTCGATAACGAAAGTGTCAGATGGTGGCCGCGTGGTCATTCCGGCCGAGTTGCGCGAGAAGTACGGCCTGGCCGTCGGCGATACCGTCGTGTGGGCCGAGGACGGCCATGGCCTGACGCTTTGCTCCCAGCGCGCGGCCATTCGCCGCATCCAGGACATTGCCGCCAAGTACAAACGTCCCGGCGTCGACGAGGTGGATGAGTTCCTGCGCGACAAACGCAAAGAAGCGGCCAGAGAGTGAGGGTCTTCGACGCGTCGGCCGTTCTTGCCTTCATCTTCGACGAACCGGGTGGCGACAAGGCAGCGCAATTGCTGGAGGACGGCGCGGCCGCCATCAGTGCCGTGAACCTGGCGGAGGTCGTGGCCCGCTTGGTCGAGCGCGGGTTCGCGCAGGCCGATGTCGACGCCATCTGCGCCGGTTTGCGACTCGAAGTGATCCCGTTGACCGAGGCACTGGCCGTCACGTCAGGCAAGCTGCGCGCCTCGACCCGTGCGCTCGGGCTGTCCCTCGGCGATCGTTGTTGCCTCGCGCTGGCCCTGGCGCACAGCGCCGAAGTGGTGACGGCCGATCGTCCCTGGAAAGCCCTGAAAGGCTTTCGCTTCACCTTCATCCGCTGATCGGATTGCCATGGCCGTCTCCGTCTTTGACCTCTTCAAGATCGGCATCGGCCCGAGCAGCAGCCACACCGTGGGGCCGATGCGGGCGGCACGCCTGTTCGCGTCGCGGCTCGAGCACGACGGCCTGCTGCCGCGCACGGCCCGCGTGCTGAGCCAGCTCTACGGCAGCCTGGGCGCCACCGGCAAGGGCCACGGCAGCGACAAGGCCGTACTGCTGGGCCTGGCGGGGCACGAGCCCGACACAGTGGACGTCGACGCCATACCGGCGCTGCTGGCGACGATGCGCAAGCAGGCGCGGCTCTCGCTGCTGGGCCGTCACGACATCGCCTTCAACGAAAAGGACGATCTCAAGTTCCACCGCCGCACCCTTCTTGACAAGGACGGCCTTCCCTTCCACGCCAACGGCATGCGCTTCACGGCCTTCGACGCTGCCGGCGCCGAGCTGAGCAGCCGCACCTACTACTCGGTGGGCGGCGGCTTTGTCGTCAGCGACGAGGTCGCGGCCGACGGTGCGCGTCAAAAGGTGATCGCACCCGACACCACCGTGCTGCCGCACCCCTTCCACAGCGGCGACGAACTGCTGCAGCGCTGCCGCGAACTCGACAGCGGACGCGGCGGCCCGATCGCCGAGGTGATGCGCCGCAATGAACGCCACTGGCGCAGCGACGCCGAGATCGACGCCGGCCTGCTGAAAATCTGGCGCGTGATGCAGGACTGCGTGGTGCGCGGCTGCGCCACCGAAGGCGTGCTGCCCGGCGGCTTCAAGGTCAAGCGCCGCGCCGCCGCATTGAAGATCGCCTTGACCTCCAACCCCGAAGCGGCCCTGCGCGACCCGCTGCAGGTGCTCGATTGGGTCAATCTGTATGCGCTCGCCGTCAACGAAGAAAACGCCGCCGGTGGCCGTGTCGTCACCGCGCCCACCAACGGCGCAGCCGGCATCGTGCCCGCGGTACTGCACTACTACACGCGCTTCGTGCCGTCGGCCACCGACGCCGGGGTCATCGACTACCTGCTCACCGCCGCCGCCATCGGCATCCTCTACAAGGAAAACGCCAGCATCAGCGGCGCCGAGGTCGGCTGCCAGGGCGAGGTCGGCGTGGCCTGCAGCATGGCCGCCGGCGCGCTGTGCGCGGTGATGGGCGGCAGCCCGGAGCAGGCCGAGAACGCCGCCGAGATCGGCATGGAACACCACCTGGGCCTGACCTGCGACCCGGTGGGCGGGCTGGTGCAGATCCC
>JANPMR010000247.1:0-5600 GCA_031427055.1 Rubrivivax sp. | reverse complement strand
GCACGATCGCCCGCGTGCGCGCCGGCTTGCAGGCCGCAGGCCTGGGCGTGCCGCCCGGTTTCCCGGACTATGTGCTGCACAAGATGGTCACCGTGATGCGCGGCGGCCAGGAGGTCAAGCTGTCCAAGCGCGCCGGCAGCTATGTCACGCTACGCGATCTGATCGACTGGACCAGCCGCGACGCGGTGCGCTTCTTTCTGATCAGCCGCAAGGCCGACACCGAGTTCGTCTTCGACATCGACCTCGCGCTCAAGGCCAACGACGAGAACCCGGTGTTCTACGTGCAGTACGCGCATGCGCGCATCTGCTCGGTGCTGGCGCAGTACAAGGGCGAACAAGCCTTCGGCACGGCCGAGCTGTCGCGGCTGAGCGCGCCATCCGAGTCCGCCCTGATGCTCAAGCTGGCCGAGTACCCCGAAATGCTGACCCGCGCCGCGGCCGAGCTGGCGCCGCACGACGTCGCGTTCTACCTGCGCGACCTGGCCGCCGCCTTCCACACCTATTACGCCGCCGAGCGCTTTCTGGTCAACGATGCGGCGCTGGCGCGCGCACGCATGGCGTTGCTCTCGGCCACCGCGCAGGTGCTGCGCAACGCGCTGGCGCTGCTGGGCGTGTCTGCACCGCAGCAGATGAACCGCGACGTGGCGCCGGCGCTCGAGGTAGCGGCATGAAGCCGGGCAAGTCAGCCCGCGCTGCCGCCGAGCCGTCTGGGGTGCGCCCGCGACCTCAGCGCGGCAGTTTCGTCATCGGCCTGGTGGTCGGGCTGCTCGTCGGCCTGACGCTGGCGCTGGGCGTGGCGCTGTACATCACCAAGGCGCCGATCCCGTTTGTCAACAAGGTGCCGCAGCGCACGGCCGAGCAGGACACGGCCGAGGCCGCGCGCAACCGCAACTGGGACCCCAACGCACCCCTGGCCGGCAAGGCCGGCGCGCGTGCGGCCAGCGCCGCCGCGGGCGCGGTGACGATTGAGGCCGCGCCTGCAGACGCGGCCTCGCGCCCGGCGGCGCGCGACCCGGCGGCCATCCTGGCCGGTGGTGCGGCATCGGCGCCGGGTGGCCGCACCAGTGCGCCCGGCACCCCGGTCGCGACAGGCCCGGCCTTCGACTTCTACCTGCAGGTCGGCGCCTTCACCCGCAACGACGATGCCGAGCAGCAGCGCGCCAAGCTCGCCCTGCTGGGCCTGTCGGCACGCATCAGCGAGCGCGAGCAGGCCGGCCGCACCGTCCTGCGCGTGCGCGTCGGGCCCTTTGCGGCGCGCGAAGAGGCCGATGCGCTGCAGGTCAAACTGCAGGAACAGGCCATCGAGGCGCAGATCGTGCGCGTCGAGCGGCCCTGATTGACCCTGATCGGCCGGCCGCTGGAACTCGATCGGCTGCCAAGACTCCATCCCGGATCCCCATCACTCCAAGGACATTCATGCAACGGCGCGACTTCTCCAAGCAACTGGCTGGCACAAGCCTGGGTCTGAGCCTGGGTCTGACCGTGGCCAGCGTGGCGCGGGCGCAGGGCGGACCCGTGGAGGGCACGCACTACGTCAAGCTATCGACGCCGGCAGCGGTGACGCTGTCGTCGCCCGACAAAAAGATCGAGGTCGTCGAGTTCTTCTGGTACGGATGCCCGCACTGCTTTGCCTTCGAACCCATTCTCGACGCCTGGGCGCGCAGCCTGCCCGCCGACGTGGCCTTCCGCCGTGTGCCGGCGGGCTTTTCGCAGCAATACCAGGTGCACCAGCGCGTGTTCTACGCACTCGAGGAGCTTGGCTTGCTGGAGTCCCACCATCGGCTCGTTTTCAGCGCCATCCACCAAAAGAACGTGCGGCTCAACACCGATGCCGAGATCACCGCCTTCATGGTGGCGAACAACGTGGATGGCGCCAAGTTTGCGACGGCCTTCAAGTCCTTCAGCGTCAATACCAAGGCGACGCGCGCGCGGCAGTTGGCAGAAGCCTACAAGATTGACGGCGTGCCGGCCCTGGGCGTCCACGGCAGGTTCTACACTGCGGCGTCGCTGGCCGGCAGCCACGAGCGGGCCGTCAAGGTGGCCGACTTCCTGATCCAGCGCGCGCGCCAAAGCGCCTGATCGGGGCGCCCGGCACCGGGCCGCCCATGCCGGTGCTTCCGCCAAGTCGCGCAGCGCCCGAGGCGGCGAGAGCGCACGCTGGCACCCCCTTCGCGTCGCGGTCGGCACGAGAATTGCAGATATACTGAAATGCAATTTTCGTGCCGGAATGATCCCTGCTTTCCCTAGGCCCACCCTGCTCGCGGCGTCGCTGATCGCCGCGCTGGCCGCGTTCATGGCGCCGGCAGGGGCCGAGAAGGCCGACCGCGCCAAGCCAATGGTGGTCGAGGCCGACCGCTCCGGCACCGTGGACCTGCAGCGCCAGGTGCTGGTCTACACCGGCAACGTCGTCATCGCGCAGGGCAGCATGTTGCTGCGCGCCGACCGCATCGAGCTGCGCGAATCCACCGAAGGCTACCGCGCCGCCACGGCCACCGGCGCCCCCGGCAAGCCGGCCACCTGGCGCCAGCGCCGCGACGGCGTCGACGAGACAGTCGAAGGCACGGCCGAACGCATCGAGTTTGACGGCCAGGCCGACACGCTGCGCTTCATTGGCAACAGCGCGGTACGGCGCCTGCGCGGCAGCACCGTGGCCGACGAGATCAGCGGCGGCACCATCGTCTGGGACAACACCTCCGAGGTCTTCCGCGTCGAAGGCGGCGCGGCCTCGGCCGTCAACCCGACCGGCCGTGTTCGCGCCATCCTGAGCCCGCGGGCACAGCCGGCGTCGGCTCCACCGGGTGCACCGGGTGCGACGGGTGCACCGGCCACCCCCGCCGCGCTGGCGCCAAGCCGAACGATCGAGGCTGGCAAGTGACGGCGGCCGGGCCCGCCGCGTCAGGCAGCCGCCTGGAAGCCAGCCGGCTGCGCAAGAGCTACGGCCCGCGCACGGTGGTCAAGGACGTGCACCTGGCAGTGGGCGCCGGCGAGGTCGTAGGCCTGCTCGGCCCCAACGGCGCTGGCAAGACGACCACCTTCTACATGGTCGTAGGGCTGGTGCGCGCCGACGACGGCGAGATCCGCATCGACGGCCAGCCGGTGCAGGGCCTGCCCATCCACCGGCGCTCGCGCATGGGCCTGTCCTACCTGCCACAAGAAGCCTCGATCTTTCGCAAGCTCACGGTGGCGGAAAACATCCGCGCCGTGCTCGAACTGCAGCTCGGCCCCGACGGGCGCGCCTTCAAGCCCGCGTTCATCGAAGAGCGGCTGGAGCAGTTGCTGGCCGATCTGGCGATCGAGAAGCTGCGCGACTCACCGGCGCCCGCGCTGTCTGGCGGCGAGCGCCGGCGTGTCGAGATCGCGCGCGCACTGGCCACGCAGCCGCGCTTCATCCTGCTCGACGAGCCCTTCGCGGGCGTCGACCCGATCGCCGTGATCGAGATCCAGCGAATCATTGGTTTCCTGCGCTCGCGCGGCATCGGCGTGCTCATCACCGACCACAACGTGCGCGAGACCCTGGGCATTTGCGACCGCGCCTACATCATCAGCGAAGGCAGCGTGCTGGCCGAGGGCACGCCGCAAGAGATCGTCAACAACGCCGAGGTGCGCAAGGTGTACCTCGGCGAGCACTTCAGGATGTGACATGGCGCCCCCAGGCTTGTCGCTCCGCGCCTTCGCCACCCCAAGGGCACCGAAGGGGGCCCTTCGTGGCCCATGGGGCTGGTCCTCCCTTGGGACTGCGCGCCGCGGCTCCAAGCCCGCCTGCGCGGGCTTGGACGGCAAGCAGGCTCGCGGCCTCTGGACGCGAGCGGCCCGGCGGGAGGCCCCATGAAGCCGACCCTTCAGGTTCGCGTTTCGCAGCATCTGGCGCTGACGCCGCAGTTGCAGCAGTCGATCCGCCTGCTGCAACTGTCCACGCTCGAGCTGCACCAGGAAGTCGGGCAGATGCTCGAGCAGAACCCCTTCCTGGAGATGGAAGACGACGCGCCGGCCAGCCCGTTTGAAGTGCCGCAGGAGCGCGCTGCGGCCGACCGCCAGGCCGACACCGCCATCGACACGCCGGACGCGCCTGACGCCGGCGAAGGCGTGAGCGAGATTCGCGCCGAGGACTTCGGCACCACCGAACGCACCGACTGGGAAAACGGCACCGAGGGCGACGACTTCGACGGCATCCGCGAGACCCCGGGCTCGGCGGCACCGAGCGACGGCGACGATGTCGCGAGCCAGGAGCAGGGCGAGGCCGAGGGCTCCCTGCAGGACCACCTGCGCGCGCAGATGGTAGGCATGCGTCTGAGCCCAGAAGACCGCGCGGTGCTGGAGGTACTGATCGAATCGCTGGTCGGCGACGGCTACCTGGCCGACACGCTGGAGGAAATCGCCGAGCGGCTGGCCGAGATGACCGGCATGGAAGACGAGGACGGCCGCGCTGACATCGCAGGCCGCCTGCAGTGCGCGTTGCGCTGGCTGCACAGCATGGAGCCGCTGGGCGTGGGCGCGCGATCGCTCACCGAGTGCCTGTCGCTGCAATTGCGGGCCACGCCGGCCTGCCAGATCCGCAGCTTGGCGCTGCGCATCTGCGAACAGTACCTGGAGCTGCTGGCACGCCGCGACATGAAGCGCCTGACCGCACTGACTGGCGCCGACGAGGACATGGTGCGCGAGGCACAAACGCTGATCCAGGCCTGCGAACCCAAGCCGGGCCGGGCCTTCGCGCCGGCCGACGGCCAGTACATCGTTCCCGATGTCATCGTGCGCCGCAATGGCCGCGGCCTGTCGGTGGTGCTCAACCCCGACGTCATGCCCAAGCTGCGCATCAACGACCTCTACGCGCAGGCGGCGCGCGGCCTGCGCGGCGCCGCGGCGCAGCCGGGGCTGAGCTCGCGGCTGCAGGAGGCGCGCTGGTTCGTCAAGAACATCCAGCAGCGCTTCGACACCATCCTGCGTGTCAGCAAGGCCATCGTCGAGCGCCAGAAGTCCTTCTTCACGCACGGTGCCATCGCCATGAAGCCGCTGGTGCTGCGCGAGATCGCCGACGAGCTGGGCCTGCACGAGAGCACCATCTCGCGCGTCACCACAGCCAAGTACATGGCCACCGAGCAAGGCACCTTCGAGCTCAAGTATTTCTTCGGCAGCTCGCTCAACACCGACGCCGGCGGCAATGCATCCAGCACCGCGGTGCGCGCGCTCATCCAGCAGCTGGTGAGCGCCGAAGACCCGGCCAAGCCGCTGTCGGACAGCCAGCTCAGCGACATGCTCGAAGAGCAAGGCATCCAGGTCGCCCGCCGCACGGTGGCCAAGTACCGCGAGGCGCTGAAAATCGCGCCAGCGAACATCCGCAAGGCAATCTGATGGTGGCGCTGTTTCTTCCTTGTGCGGGGGGTGTCGAAGCCTTGCTTGCGGACGAAGTCGGCCGCATCACCGGCGTGGCCGCCGAGACCACGCGCGGCGGCGTCTGGGTCGAAGGTGACGAGCGCACGGCGATGCAACTCAACCTCGAGAGCCGGCTGGCCACACGCGTGCTGTGGCCGCTGGCCGAGGGCCGCTACCGCGACGAGCACGATCTGTACGACATGGCGCTGCACGTGCCGTGGACGCACTGGATC
>JANPMR010000246.1:0-2536 GCA_031427055.1 Rubrivivax sp. | reverse complement strand
AGACCCAGACACGCGGGCCGGGCCGCTGTAGTCTCGTTCGACCCATTGGCGCTGGGCGGGGTGAAGAAACGTCGTCCATTTCTCCCAGGGGAACGCGAGGGCTCGCTCAAGCTCTTCAACGTCGTTCATCACGCGGAAGCGTCGCTGCGCATCAGGGTGGCCGAACGGGTCGGCACCTGCTGGAGCCGCCTGCGTCACTCTCGGCGTGCCGCCGGTGGCCAGTTCGAGCAATGCCTCAGCAGCCTCGCTGGGCAGGTGGTCGGCCAACGCCAACAAACCGTCCTCGTCTGCCAACCGAACGTCGGCGAGCCACTCGGTCGGCACGCCAAAACCCAACAGCTCATCATCAGACCGCTGCGCGAACAGGGGCGGCTTCGAGACGCTCGTCGGCCAAGCGCGGGGCGCCGGCTCTGCAGCGAGGACCGCCCTCACAAACGGGGTCTCCTCGACCCGCTCCCGGATCTCAACCCACTGTGCCGCCCCCGTCTTCGGGTGGGTTTCCAGCTTGCGGCGCTCAGCCCATGCGTACGCTTTGTCGTGGTGGTCGACATAGCAGAGCAACAGACTCGCCGCGGTCTTGTGCACGATCAGCCGAATGTCGCCGCTGACACGCACCGACCAGAAGTTCTTGTCCTTGGCCTTGTCGAGCTTGTGAAGGCTCATGCCCGGATTGGCCGGGTTCAACTGCAGGTCGAAGGCTGTGGTCTTGGCGAGCTTCTGCTCTTCGCCGGTCAGCCTGGCCAGGCTGTCGGTAAAGGTGTCGGCGATCCGGAGGTCCATCTATCGGCGAACCAGGTTCGCTGCCTGAGCCAGCAGCAGCGCGAACTCCTTGCATCGCGCCTTGTTCACCATGCGGTCGTTTGCCGCGTTCGGCCAGCCGATGATGTTGGCGTGTCCAGGTGGCGGCTCGTGCGCCTCAACCTCAAGCGTTGCTTGCCTGACGTCGGCCGCACTCAGTACGGCGACGGCTCTGACTCGCCTATCGGGCCCGATCTCGCGATCAGCGATTTCCCAAAGCGCAGGCAGCGGTTCTGGTACCTGCCGGAAGACCGAAGTCTTCATGTCCACAGGCCCCGGCATGAAGGCCGCTGCCTTGGCCATGGCGGTGTTGAAGTAGCTGTCCGACGTGAGGAACCGCGACAGCGGTTCAGTGTCGGCGACGTACTCAGGCAGCCCGGAGGGCAGCATATTCGGGTGCCACCGTCACAGCCAGAATGGCCTGCATCAGCCTCTTGGGCACGGTGCTTTGGTCGAACTTTGCAACGGCGTTGCCACGGTCGGTGCCGTCGATCCATGCGTAGGCGAGTCGGTCGCTGTCACCCGCAAAGCTGATCGAGAGCATGCGGTGCCGGGACACCATCCAGTCCAACGTCACGGCGCCATCCGGGTCGACGCCAGCTTCCGGCATGTCGCAGTCGTCGGGCAAGGCCCGAATGAACGCAGAAGCCAGCGCAATGGCTTGACGGTCTGCCGGCAAGGCCTCGCCGCCGTCCCACCCGGTTTCGGCGTGCGACCTGGCCAGGCCCCAAAGCTCGGAGATCACCACCGTCTTGCCGCCGAACAGCGCGTCAGAACTCTCGACGCGGCCGAGATTCGCTTCGGCGCAGGCCCGCACCTGCCTGGCTTCTGGAGACACGGCACTGCCAGGGCGAGCCAGCGCGTAGAGCGCGACGCTGAAACCTATGGCTGAAACAGGTTCAAACACTTGGCGGTGAGGGAGTTGGCGAAAACCAGATTCTTGAGCGACCGAAGCGAATGAATTTTGCCTGAGATCGCCTGCCAGTCGCCAGGTTCACTCGGAGCGTCCTTGAACGCCTCAATGTCAAAGATGATGGGCAGGTGGTCCCCCGCTGGCGGCTGTGTCGCAAAGACGATGTTGACCTGGTTGCCCGTGGCCGGCTCCAGCACCGAGTGCTGGTTAAAGAACCCTGTAAAGGTGAGCCGGTCTTCGTCTGCAAGCCGGGGCGCCAGCTTCAGGTAGTCGTCAATGTCAACGCGGCCGTCCACCATGGGAAGCTGGATCCGGTTGATGTAGCGCAGGCGAACCCTCCGGCAGACCACAGGCTTGGCGACGTCAACGAAGACTCGCCAGGCGCGTTCGATCTCCGGCAAGTAGTCGTCGAGCGTGGTGTACGGCGTCAGGCGGTTGAATGAAAAGCCGGCGGGCCGAAACTGTAGGAGCTGCTTCTCGTCGGCAGAGAAGTACTGCAAGGCCTGCAGGTTCTGGCGCGAAGTCACTGAGACAGGCCCATCCGGTGCGGCGGATATCTGGTGCTCGCTGAGCAGGCGCCGGCGCGCCGTCGGGTAACGGTCCGCCAGCGCCGCAGCCGCTGCGGCGTCCAGGGCATCAACGTCGGTCTGGTGGGGCATGTCACAGTCGATATCCACCACGGCTTCGATGATCGGAGCCATACCCAATGTGAGTCGAGGTTCATTCATGGTTGTTGCCTCCTCAGATACGGAACACCTTCATCACCTCATCCCCCAGGTGATTGATAACCTTCACCGCGATGCGCCCTGACTTCGGCTTGTCGAA
>JANPMR010000245.1:0-15612 GCA_031427055.1 Rubrivivax sp. | reverse complement strand
CACCCAGGGGTTGGTGACGACCAGCGCGATCAGCGCGCCGATGCCCATCACGACGTTGCGCAAGCCCATGCTCAGGCTGCTGCCCACCACGGTCTGCACCAGCGTGGTGTCGGTGGTCAGGCGCGACAGCACCTCGCCGGTTTTGGTGCTCTCGAAGAACTCCGGGCTCTGGCGCAGCACATGGGCGTAGACGGCATTGCGCAGGTCGGCGGTGATGCGTTCGCCCAGCCAGCTCACGACGTAGAAGCGCGCCGCCGAAAACAGGCCCAGCGCGGCGGCGACGCCGAACAGCGCCACGAAGTGCTCGCGCAGTTGCATCACGCGCGCGCCGGGGTCGGTGGCCACCAGGCCCTGGTCGACCAAGGTCTTCAGGGCCACCGGAAACGCCAGCGTGCTGAGCGCGGCCATCACCAGGAAGACCAGCGCCAGCAGCACGCGGCCGCGGTAGGGCCGGATGAAGGGCAGCAGGCCGGAGAGGGAACGCGGTGAGGTGCTGGCAGGGCGGTTGGGCAATTCGGACATGGGGAAGAGTCTATTCGTGGCGCGCGACTGCGAGGATTTGGCCACGCCGGGGCCCGCGGCGCGCCCGCTTGGTGGCCGCAAACCGGGCCGCGGATGTGGTCGAATGTCGGTCGCCCCAGCCCCACGCCATGAGACCCATCCTGCCGCCCCTGCCATCTGCCAAGTTGACGCCGGCCAAGCCGCCGCGGGCCGAGCCGACGCCGGCCGAGCCTCTTTCCGAGCGGGCGCTGCCCGCCGTCAGCGTGCGCGCCCTGGCCCTGTGGCTGCCCCTGCTGACGGTGGCCTTGGCCGCGACGGTGGCCTGGTTGCTGGCCGGCCCGGTGGGCGCTTCACCGGCATCGGCTGCGGCGCTGGCCGCGGCACTGGGTGTGGCGCTGGCTGCATGGCCGCTGGCCCATCTGGTGCGCCACGTCACCATGCCGGCGGCGCTGCCCCTTGCGGCCCCGCCGCGACATGACGCCCGAGCTGAACCGCCCACCGGCTTCATGGACCGCGCCACGCGTGAACTGGCCCGTGCGCGCCGCTACGGCAGCGGCGCGGCCTTGCTGCTGGTCGATGTCGATCGCGCGGGCCGTCTGGACGACGCCGAGGTGCGCTGCGCCGTGCAGGCGGCGCTGGACATCCTGATGCAGCAGACCGCGCCGACGCTGCGCAGCGCCGACCTGCTGGCCCGCTTTTCGGGCTCGCAACTGGCGGTATTGCTGACGCCCGCCGACGCCACCGGCGCACTGGACGTCGCAGAACGCATCCGCGAGCATGCCGAACAGATCGAGCTTCCATCACCGGCCGTGACGGCCCGGTTGGCGCGCGTGCGTGTCACGGTGAGCATCGGCGTGGCCATCCTGCGCGCACCGCCCGCCGACATGGCGTCCCTGATCGACGATGCCGGTGCGGCACTGGCGGCCGCCCGCCAGGCCGGCGGCAACTGTGTGCGCACGACACCGGCCGGCGCGGCCCGCCTGCGGCTGTCCGGGCGGCGCGACGACCGACGGACGCAGCCCAAGTAGTTCGCAGCCGCGGCAACCCGGCGACACAAGGGCCGCGCTACAGGCGCAGCGGCGCTGCGTAGCCGGTCATCTCCAGGTAGCCCAGGCCGACGCGCCGCCCCTGACCGTCGAGCAACTCGCTCAGGCCCTCCCAATAGACCGTGCCGGTGCTGGCCCGGCTGTCGAGCTCCTGTGCATCGAGGAGGGCGCGCAAACTGAACGGCCCAGCCGGCGTCTGCAGTTGCCACTGCACCGGGTAGACGGCCGCGCTGGACGGGCTGCGCCAGCGGCGGCCGGGCGTCATCTGCACCTCGTGCGGCGCGAAACTGCGGCTGGCCTGACCGGCCGCACGAAAGCTGCCGCCGGCCCACAGCGCGGTGCCATCGCGGCGGCGCAGCACAAACACGGTGAGCGCACTGCCATCGAACAGGTTGATGCCGATCCAGTCCCAACCCACGGCCTCGGGATGCAGGATTTCGTCGCTCCACTCGTGATCCAGCCAAGCGCGGCCGCTGGCTGGTGCCACGCTGCCGGCAAGACCGAGCTGGCCGCGCGCTGCAAGTTGCGGCTCGCTGTAGTAGTGGCTGGCCTGGCGCTCCTGCGGGCCCTTGCGTGAGAAGCCGGCGTCGCCTTGCAGCAGTGGCGGCTGCGTGCGCGAAAGGCTCAGGTCGAGGCTGAAGCCTTGCGCGGGCAGGCGGGCCCGCCACGCCGCGCCGTCGTGGCGCAGCGTCCAGCCGCCGAGGGCGACATCGCCGTCGCTTGCGCTGGCGCTGGCGAGCGCGCTGCCCGCGGCGCCCGACCAGCGCGCGATGCGCTGGTCGTGCAGATGCCGGCCCTCGGCCAGCACGGTCACGGCGGCATGCGCAAACAGCAGGTGACGCGCCGCAAAGCGGCTGGTCAGGCCCAGTGCCAAGCCGGTGCGGCTGCGAAAGAAAGTGAGCTGGAAGCCATGCGTCGGCTCACCCCTCGCATCGCCCAACCAGCCCGTGGCGTACCACCACTCGGTGCGCGCGTCGAGATGCGCGCCGTGGTCGCGCGGCAGCGTGATCGGCCGGTCCGCGCGCACAGCGGACGCCTGCGCCGGTGGCGCTGCGGCTGGCGCGGCAGCGGCCGCCAACGCCGTGGGCACAGTAGCGCCCGACAACAACCGCAACCAGCGGCGACGCGCGGGGTTCACCAGTCCTCCCGCACCGACAGCACGGCGGCGCGCGCGGTGGCGCTGCGCGCGCTGAAGGCCGCCGTCAGCGTGCCGGCGATCAGCACCGCGGCGCACAGCGCGGCCAGGCGCGCGTGCGGCACCACCAGATCCATCGTCCAGTGAAAGCTCTGCGGGTTGACCACGAACACCAGCACCGCGCTGATCGCCATGCCCAGCACCAGCCCCACCAGGGTGCCGGCGGCCACCCAGGCCGCGCCTTCGCCAGCCACCACCGCCATCACCTGCCGCCGCGTCAGGCCCAGGTGGGCCAGCAGGCCGAATTCCTTGCGCCGCGCCAGCACCTGCGCCGACAGGCTGGCCGCCACGCCCACCAGGCCGATGGCGATGGCCACCGCCTGCAGGTAGTAGGTGACGGCAAAGCTGCGGTCGAAGATGCGCAGCGAGATCTTGCGCAGCTCGGCGCTGGAGGCGAAGTCCAGCATCGAGGGGTCGGCGAGAAGCCCGCGCAGCGCGCCCTGCACAGCGGCCGCGTCGGCACCCGGCGCCAGCCACACCGCGATGTCGTTGAGGCGCTCGTCGCCCGTCAGGCGCCGGTAGTCGGTGTCGGCAATGGCGATGGAGCCGAACTGCCGTGCGTAGTCGCGCCACACGCCGAGCACGCGCGCCGGCACGCGCCGGCCGCCCAGCGGCAATTCGATGCGGCTGCCCTCGTTGGCGCCATACAGCGCCGCCATCGCCTCGCTGGCATACACGGCCACCTCGCCGGGCTGCAGCGTCGATGTCGGCAGCGGCGCCTGCAGCAGCGGCAGCGCCGACGCCACATCGGCCAGCGGCCGCGCAATCAGCGCCACCGACGGCCGCCCGGCTTGCCAGGACAGTGCCCGCACGCGCGAGGCCTGCACGCGCTGCACGCCGCCCAAGGCGGCGGCACGGGCCGCAAAGTCGGCGGGCAGCCAGGCCTGTTCGGCCGCGGCACTGCTGCCGGCGCTGCGTGCGTACAGGTCGGCCGGCAGCACGCTGTCGAGCCAGGTGCTCACGCCCTGGCGAAAGCTCGTCACCATCACCGTCAGCGCCACCGACAGCGCCAGGCTGGCCACCACGCCCGCCACCGCCGCGCTGGCCGTGCGCCGCTGAAAGCGCGCGCGCTGCACGGCCAGCAAGGGCAGGGCGCCGCGCGATGGCGGCAGCGCGGCCAGCAGCGCGTGCACCACGGCCGGCACCAGCGCCACGCCACCAAAGAGCAGCAACGCCACCGCGGCATAGGCCGCCAGCGGCAGCCCGAAGACGGGCGGCAGCAGCGCGGCGCCAGCCCCTGCCGCCAGCAGCGCCAGGCCCGGCCAGGCCGGCGGCGCGCTGCCCATCGGCAAGCCCAGCCCTTTGAGCGCCAGGGCCGGCGCAATGGCCTGCGCCTGCCGCGCCGGCCACCAGCCGCCGGCCAGTGCCGAGGCCGTGCCCAGTACGGCAAAGGCCAGCGCGCCGGGCAGCGAGAGTTGCAGCGGCGGCGCGATGCCGGGGAAGTAGCCGCCGCCCAGATCGCCGGCCAGCAGGCGCAGCGCCGCGGCGGCCATGCCGGCGCCCATCAGCAGGCCGATGGCGCTGCCGCTCGCGCCGATCAGCGCGCACTCGGCCAGCACCCACAGGCGCCGCTCGCGTGCCGTCAGGCCCAACACACCCAGCAAGGCAAAGGCGGGCATGCGCTGTGCCACCGACAACGACACCACCGAGAAGACCAGAAAGGCGCCAACGAAGAGCGCTACCAGCGCCAGCACGGTGAGGTTGACGCGGTAGGCGCGCGACAGGTTGGACACGCGCTGCGCCGCTTCATCCACCGGCACCGGCGCGACGCCAGCCGGCAGCGCCAGCCGCGCCAGCAGTGCAGCGCGGTCGGCGCCGGCGTGCAGCCGGATGTCGATGCGCGACAGGCGGCCGATGCCGTCGAAGCGCTGCTGTGCGCCGGCCAGGTCCATCACCAGCAGCGGCATGCCGGCCACGGCCACGGTGCCGGCCACGCGCAGGGTGGTGAAGGCGGATCCGGCCTGCAGCGCGACGCTGCCGCCATCGGCCAGGCCCAGCGTCTCGCGCGCCAGCAGGTTGGCGAAGACGGCATCGGGGTCGAGAAAGACCAGCCTGTCTTCACCCGGCGCCGGCCGCGGCATCAGCGTGGGCGCCATCGGCGCGGCCAGCAATGCATCGATGCCCAGCACGCGCACGGCGATACGCCGGCCGTCGACGGTGCGGGCGTAAGTGTCGATCTCGAGCACCGGGCTGGCGATCTGCACTGCGGGGTCGGTGGCGACGCGTTCGAACAGCGCGTCGTCGAAACCGCGGCCGCGCAACGTGAGGTCGGGGTCGCCATTGGCGGCGCGCACGGCCTGCGAGAACTCGGCCAGTGCCGAGTTGTTGATGAGGTGCACCGACCACGCCAACGCCACGCCCAGCGCCACGGCCAGCAAGGCCGCGCCATGCCGCCACGGGTGATGCCGCCACTCGCGGGCGATCAACAGCCGCAGCAGCGGCAGCAGTGCCCATGCGCCGCCGCTGACGTTGCGGCTCGCGCCCTGGCTGGCGTCGCCCGTCACGCGGCGCCCGGCCGCACGCCGTCGACCGTCAGGCGCAGCACGCGGTCGGCGCCGGCCGCGGCGGCGGCCGAGTGCGTGACCAGCAAACAGGCCGCGCCGGCGCCATGCACCTGCGCCCGCAGCGCCGCCATCACGCGGGCCGCGGTGTCAGGGTCGAGGTTGCCGGTGGGCTCATCGGCCAGGATCAGGCCCGGCCGGTGCACCAGTGCGCGCGCGATGGCCACGCGTTGCAGTTGGCCGCCCGAGAGCTGCGCCGGCAGCCGCGCGCCCAGCCCGCCCAGGCCCACGGCCTCGAGCATCGCCTGCGTCGGCTCGTCGTAGGCTTGACCCAGCAGGCGCAGCGGCAGGCTCACGTTCTCGGCCACCGTCAAGTGCGGCAGCACGTGGAAGGCCTGGAAGACGAAGCCCAGGCGGCCGCGGCGCAGGCGCGCGGTGGCGTCTTCGTCGAGGGTGGCGATGTCGGTGCCGTCGAGCAGCACCTGGCCGGCGTCGGGCTTGTCGAGGCCGGCGATGCAGTTCAGCAGCGTCGACTTGCCCACGCCCGACTCGCCCAGCAGGGCCACAAATTCGCCTGCGGCCAGCACCAGCGACACGTCGTGGAAAACGGGTGTCTGGTCGTAGCGTTTGCTCAGGCCTTGAAGGATCAGCATGGGTGATGTGGATCATGCCGCATCACCGTGCCGTCAATCTTGTGCGTGCTATCGTTTCCCCGGGCCTTTCAAGGAGGGGCCGCACACCATGGCATACGAGATCGATCTGTCGGGCCGCGTGGCCTTCATCACCGGGGCCTCCAGCGGCCTCGGCGCTCAATTCGCGCGCACATTGGCGGCAGCGGGTGCCGGCGTCGTGCTCGCCGCAAGGCGCATCGAGCGGCTCAAGACCCTGCGCGCCGAAATCGAGAGCCTGGGCGGCGATGCCCACGTCGTGGCGCTGGACGTCACCGACCACGACAGCATCCGCGCCGCCGTGGCCCGTGCCGAGACCGAGATGGGTGCCATCGACATCCTGGTCAACAACTCCGGCATCGGCAAGACGCAGAAGCTGACCGAGGTGACGCCGGACGATTACGACGCCACCATGAACACCAACACGCGCGGCGCCTTCTTCGTCGCGCAAGAGGTGGCCAAGCGCATGATCGCGCGCAGCAAGGGCGAGGCACCGGGCACCTTCACTGGCGGGCGCATCGTCAACGTGGCCTCGATGGCCGGCCTGGTGGTCGGCCCGGGCATCGGCGTCTACTGCATGAGCAAGGCCGCGGTGGTGCACATGACGCGCGCCATGGCGCTCGAGTGGGGCCGCTTCGGCATCAACGTCAACGCCATCTGCCCGGGCTACATCGACACCGAGATCAACCACCACGTCTGGCAGACCGAAGCCGGCCAGAAGATGGTGCAGGCCATGCCGCGCAAACGCGTCGGCCAGGCGCAGGATCTGGATGTGCTGGTGATGATGCTGTGCTCCAACCAGAGCCACTTCATCAACGGCGCCATCATCAGCGCGGACGACGGCCAGTCGCTTTGACAGATGACGACCCCAAGACGACTTCGTCGTCGCCCCCCGAGGGGAGCGCGGCCTGCTTCGGGCGGCCGTGCGCTGGCCGCACCTTGCGCCACCTGACGCCGCTCGAAGCCCGCGTGCTGGGCGTGCTGGTGGAAAAGCAGCACACGGTGCCCGACACCTATCCGCTGTCGCTCAACGCCATCGTCGGCGGCAGCAACCAGAAGACGGCGCGCTCGCCCGTCATCGAGGCCACCGAGGCCGAGGTCATGACGGCGGTGGACGGCCTGAAGGCGCTGAGCCTGGTGTTCGAGGGCAGCGGCAGCCGCGTCGTCAAGTACGAGCACAACATGGGCCGCGTGCTGCAGGTGCCGACGCAGGCGGTGGCGCTGCTGACGGCGCTGATGCTGCGCGGCCCGCAGACGTCGGCCGAGCTGCGCCTGAACTGCGAGCGGCTGCACCGCTTTGCCGACATCTCCTCGGTCGAAGGCTTTCTGGACGAACTGGCGAGCAAGGGCGAGCCGCGCGTCGTCAAGTTGCCGCGTGCGCCCGGCGAACGCGAGGCGCGCTGGGCGCAACTGCTGTGCGGCGAAGTGGCCATGCCGGCGCTGCGTGTGGGTTTCGGAGGCAGCGACAGCGGCGGCGACAGCGTGAGCGCTGGCGAGCTGTCGGCGCTGAAGGCCGAACAAACGCGGCTGTCCGACGAGGTCGCCGCGCTCAAGGCACTGGTGCACCGCCTGGCGCGCGAGCTTGGCGTCGAACCCGAGGGGCCCGGCGATGCGCTTTGAGCTGCCGGCGCAGAAGAAGCACGTCCACGACATCGTGATCCCCATCCGCTGGGGCGACATGGACGCCATGGGCCACGTCAACAACACCCTCTACTTTCGTTACCTCGAGACCGCGCGGCTCGACTGGCTGGCCAGCGTGGGTTGCAAGCTGCGCGCTGACGCGGATGGCCCGGTGATCGTCAACGCCTTCTGCAACTTCCTGCGCCAGCTGGAGTTTCCGGGCGACGTGCGCGTGTCGACCTTTGTCGCCAATCCGGGGCGCAGCAGCGTCGAGAGTTATCACACCATCGAGCGTACCGATCAGCCCGGTGTCGTCTGGGCCGAAGGCGGCGCGCGCATGGTCTGGACCGACTTTGCGGCCAAGCGTTCGGCGCCGATGCCGGACTGGTTTCGCGCCCTCGTCGCGTGAATGCCGATCAGGGCACGGCGCTGTAGGGGCCGCCCGCGTCCAGCGCCCGCCGGTACGCGGGCCGGGCGTGGATGCGCGCCAGCCAGGCGGTGAGTGCCGGGTAGCGGGCGTCCACGCCGGCGCGCTCGGCGGCGGCTTCGATGACGTAGCTCATCTGGATGTCGGCGGCGCTGAAGTCTGCGCCCGCAAACCACTCGCGCTGCTTGAGCTCGGCTTCCATGAAGTCGAACTGGCGCTGCAGGTTGGGCTGGATGAAGCTCTTGCCCACCTGCGCCGCAATGCCCTTGACGATGGGCTTGACGAAGAAGGGCACGGGCGCGTCGCGCACCTTGTCGAACACCAGCTTCATGAGCAGGAAGGGCATGGCGCTGCCCTCGGCAAAGTGAAGCCAGTAGGTGAAGCGGCGGCGCTCTGCGGTGCCCGCTGCCGGGCGCAGGCGGCCCTGGCCGTGGGTGGCGAGCAGGTATTCAACGATGGCGCCCGACTCGGCCACCGTGACCTCGCCATCGGTGATCACAGGCGACTTGCCCAGCGGGTGCACGGCGCGCAGTTCGGGCGGCGCGAACATCGTCTTGGGGTCGCGCTTGTAGTGGCGAATCTCGTAGGGCAGGCCAAGCTCTTCAAGCAGCCACAGCACGCGCTGCGAGCGGGAGTTTTCGAGGTGGTGAAGGATGATCATGGGGCGATTGTCAGGCCGCCGGATCAGCTGCGCCCCTGCAGCAAGCGGTTGACGAGGTCCGGCGTGGTCGCCGCACCCGCCTTGCGCATCAGCCGGGCGCGGTAGACGTCCACCGTGCGCGGGCTGATGCCCAGGCGCTTGCCCACCAGCTTGCTCGTCAGGCCCTCGACCAGCAGCGCGGCGATCTCGCGTTCGCGCGCCGTCAGCTCCAACTGCAGCGCGCGCTTGCTCGACAGGTCTTCGAAGGCCCAGATGCCGGCCGCATGCGGCGCGCGCGGGTCCAGAGCGCGGCCGCTGACATGGCACCAGAACAGCTCGCCGGGCGCGCCGCCTCCGGCAACACCGACCGGCGGGCCGACGCGCCGCATCACGCGGTCGTCGGCGTAGCGGCCCTGCGCGTCCAGCGCGGCCTCGATGCGCTGTCCCGTGCGTTCGAACTCGGCCGGCGTTGGGTAGAGCATCTCGAAGGAGCGGCCAATGAGTTGCTCGCGCGTGGCCGAGAACATGGCCAGCAGCTCGCGGTTGCAGTCGATCATCAGGCGCTGGCGCGACAGCACCAGGCCCACGGGCGCGTGTTCGAAGGCGACGCGGTAGTCCGGCGCCGCGATCACAGCAGCATGTAGGTGGTGGTGGCGTGCACCGCCAGCTCGCCGTCGGCGCCGAAGACCTCGATCTCGCCGAACACCAGCTTGCGGCCCAGGCGCAGCACGCGCGCGACCACGCGGGCGCAGCCACTGTCGCCGGGGATGCCACGCAGGAAGCTGGTCTGCAGCTGCACCGTGGTCATCGGCCTGAAGCTGCCGAGTTGCGAGATGATGGCCAGCACCATCGCGGTGTCGCAGGCCGCCATCAGGGTCTGGCCGCAGAGCACGCCGCCGCCGTGCACGTGCGGTGGCGTCACCGGCAGTTGAAGCGTGACCTCGCCGGGGTGGGCCTCGATGACACTCAGGCCGAGCTGGCTCAGCCAGGGCGCGAAGAGCGTGCGCAGCGCGTCGTCGAGCATCGCGATGTCGACGCTGGGCAGGTTTGGCGGGCTCTCGGTCGTCATGGCGGGCTTGCTCCTTAGTCAATTCTACGTAACGACTACGTAATGCATTAAGTAGTACGCTTGCGAGCGATTCCAACCCATCCGCCGGAGGCAGCCCGCATGAAGAAAGTCCATCCCAGCGCCGAGGCGGCACTGGCCGATGTCGTCAAGAGCGGCCAGCTGCTGGCCGTGGGCGGCTTTGGCCTGTGCGGCATCCCCGAGGCGCTGATCCAGGCGCTGCACGACAGCGGCGTCAAGGACCTCACCGTCATCTCCAACAACGCCGGCGTCGACGGCTTCGGCCTGGGCAAGCTGCTCGAGTCGCGCCAGATCAAGAAGATGATCAGCAGCTACGTGGGCGAGAACAAGGAGTTCGAGCGCCAGTACCTCGCCGGCGAGCTCGAGCTCGAATTTGCGCCGCAGGGCACGCTGGCCGAGCGCCTGCGCGCCGGCGGCGCCGGCATTCCGGCCTTCTTCACGCGCACGGGTGTCGGCACGCAGGTGGCCGAGGGCAAGGAGATCCGCGAATTCGACGGCAAGCAGTACGTGATGGAGCGCGCCCTGGTGCCGGACGTGGCGCTGGGCAAGGCCTGGAAGGCCGACACCTCGGGCAATCTGATCTTCCGCCGCACAGCACGCAACTTCAATCCGGCGGCCATCATGGCCGGCAAGATCAGCATCGTCGAGGTCGAAGAGATCGTACCGGTGGGCAGTTTCGATCCCGACGCGATCCACCTGCCGGGCATCTACGTCAAGCGCCTGGTGCTCAACGCCAAGCCCGAGAAACGCATCGAGAAGCGCACCGTGCGTGCCAAGGAAGGAGTCTGAGATGGCCTGGTCCCACGACGAGATGGCCGCACGTGCGGCACAAGAGCTTCAGGACGGTTTCTACGTCAACCTCGGCATCGGCCTGCCCACCCTGGTGGCCAACTTCGTGAGCCCCGACATCGAGGTCTGGCTGCAGAGCGAGAACGGCATGCTCGGCATCGGCCCCTTCCCGACCGAGGACGAGGTCGACGCCGACGTCATCAACGCCGGCAAGCAAACGGTGACCACCATACCCGGCAGCAGCATCTTCGGCAGCCACGAGAGCTTTGCCATGATTCGCGGCGGCAAGATCGATCTCTCGATCCTGGGCGCGATGCAGGTCAGCGAGCACGGCGACCTGGCCAACTGGATGATCCCGGGCAAGATGGTCAAGGGCATGGGCGGCGCGATGGACCTGGTGGCCGGCGTGCGCAGCGTGGTCGTGCTGATGGAGCACGTGGCACGGCGCAAGGACGGCGGCTTCGACCTCAAGATCCTGCCCGCCTGCACGCTGCCGCTCACCGGCGTGGGCGTGGTCGACCGCATCGTCACCGACCTGGCGGTGCTCGACATCACGCCGCACGGCCTGAAGGTGGTGGAGATGGCACCGGGCGTGACGCGCGAAGAGCTGCAAAGCAAGACCGGCGTCGCCTTGCATTAGATTCCACCGCTCCCACACCGCAGGGAGCGCGATGAATTTGCCTGGAACCCTGGCGGCATTGCTGGCGCTGGCCGGCTGTGCCGCCGCACCCGAGCCGCCGCTTTCGCCACCCTTGGCGTCGGCGCCGCCCGCGGTCGCGACGCCGCAGATGCCGGCGATGCCCGAGCTGGGCTCGGGCTGGACCCCCAAGCCCGGCTGGTCGGCGCAGCGCTTCATGGTCGCCGCCGCCAACCCGCATGCGGCCCAGGCCGGCTACGACATCCTGCGCGTCGGCGGCTCGGCGCTCGATGCGGCCATCGCCGCCCAGATGGTGCTGACACTGGTCGAGCCGCAGTCCAGCGGCATCGGCGGTGGCGGCTTTCTGATGCACTGGGACGGCCGCGAGGTGCAGGCCTGGGATGGCCGCGAGACCGCGCCTGCCGCGGCCAGCGACCGCGCCTTCCTCGACGCCGATGGCCGGCCGCTGCCCTTCATGCAGGCGGTGTGGGGCGGCCGCGCGGTGGCCACGCCGGGCGTGGTGCAGATGCTCGAAGCCACGCACAAGCTGCATGGCAAGCTGCCCTGGGCGCGCTTGTTCGAGCCGGCGATCGCGCTTGCCGACCGCGGATTCACAGTCAGCCCGCGGCTGCACACGATGCTGGGCCGCGACAGGCTGCTGCTGCGTGACCCGCAGGCGCGCGCCTATTTCTTCGACGCCACCGGCCGGCCGCACCCGGTGGGCCATGTGCTGCGCAACCCGGCCCTGGCCGAGGTGCTGCGTGCCATCGCGGCGCGCGGCAGTGAAGCCATCACCCGCGGGTCGATGGCCGCCGACCTGGTGGGCCGCGTGCGCGCGCACGCCGTGCCGGGCGCGTTGACCGAGGCCGATCTGGCGGCCTACCGGCCGAGGCAACGCGATCCGATCTGCACCGACTGGCTGGAGCGCTGGCGCGTCTGCGGCTTCCCGCCGCCTTCGTCGGGCCACCTGGCGGTGATGCAGATCCTGGGCATGCTCGAGCGCACGCCCGGACTGCCTGCCGGTCTGGACGGCGGCGTGCCCAGCGCCGACTGGCTGCACGCCTACACCGAGGCCGCGCGCTTGGCCTATGCCGACCGCGCGCAGTTCGTGGCCGACCCCGATTTCGTGCCCGCACCGGGTGGCGACTGGCGCACCTTGCTGGCCGACGGCTACTTGCGCCAGCGCGCAGCGTTGATCGGTCCGCAGAGCATGAAGGCGGTTGCACCCGGCCAGCCGGCACCCGCGCGCATCGCGTTCGCACCGATGTCGGACCAGGTCGAGGTCGGCACCAGCCACATCAGCGTCGTCGATGGCGAGGGCCGCGCGGTCGCGCTCACCACCAGCATCGAGGCCGCCTTCGGCGCCCGCCTGATGAGCGACGGCGGCACCGGCAAGGGGGGCGGCTTCCTGCTCAACAACCAGATGACCGACTTCGCAGCTGCACCCACCGACGGCCAGGGCCGGCCGGTGGCCAACCGCATCGAGCCCGGCAAGCGGCCGCGCAGCAGCATGAGCCCGACCCTGGTGTTCGACAAGCGCGACGGCGCGCTGGTGATGTCCCTGGGCTCACCCGGCGGCGCGGCGATCATCCATTTCGTGGCCAAGACCCTGGTTGGCAGCCTGCAATGGGGCCTGGACGCGCAGCGCGCCATAGCCCTGCCCAACTTCGCCAACTTCAGCGGGCCTACGGTGCTGGAAACGGGCCTCTTCCCGCGTGCCACGCTCGACGCGCTGCGCTCGCGCGGCCATGGGGTGGCCGAGTTCGAACTGACGAGCGGCGTTCAGGCCATCCAGCGCACGCCCACCGGCTGGCACGGCGGCGCCGACCCGCGCCGCGAAGGCGTGGCACAAGGAGACTGAGCATGGAACAGTTGTTCGAGCCCGCTCGCCACGAAGCGCTGCACAACGAGCCCTGGAACGAGGCCGCCGCGCGCGCCGCCATCCGCGAACTGGCCGCCGTGGCCGAAGCGGCATTCGACCCCGAACGCGGCTGGCCCGCGCATCCGTTGGATGACCCGGGCACACCCGACGAGCACTTCCACATGCTCTATAGCGGTTCGGGCGGCGTGGTGTGGGCGCTCGAGCACCTGGCGCGCGCTGGCGCCACCCCGCGCCAGCACGACTTCGGCGGCTTCGTGCAGGGCCTGCTGGCGCGCAACCGCCTGCAGAGGGGCGAGCAGCCCCACGGCCTGCACTCGTTTCTGCTCGGTGATGCGGGCCTGCTGGTGCTGCAGTGGTCCTTGCACCCGAGCGATGAGGTGGCCGCGGCCTTGCTGGCCGTGGTGCGCGCCAACCTGCGCAACACGACGCGTGAACAGCTCTGGGGTTCGCCGGGCACGCTGCTGGCCGCCATCTTCATGGCCGAGGCCACCGGCCGGCCAGAGTGGGGCGCGCTGCTGCGCGAGGGCGTGCAAGTGCTGTGGGACGAGATGGAGCCCTGCGCGGCCCTGGGTGGCGCCTGGCTGTGGGTGCAGGACATGTGTGGCTACCAGGAGCCCCTGCTGGGTGCCGGCCATGGCTTTGCCGGCAACCTGTTTCCCGTGCTGCGCGGGGCGCGCTGGCTGGACCCGGCCCAGGTGCAGGCCTTCAGCGAGCGCGGCTTGCAGACCCTGCAGGCCACGGCCCTGCGCGCCGACGGTGCCATCAACTGGCCGCCCAACGCGGTGCTGCCGCCGGGGCGGAAGCTGAAGCTGCTGGTGCAGGACTGCCACGGCGCGCCCGGCATCCTGTGCCGTCTGGCGGCGGCGCCGCGCAGCGATGCCTGGGACGAGTTGCTCGTCGGCGCCGGCGAACTGACCTGGCGCGCGGGCCCGCTGGGCAAGGGCGCGTCGGTCTGCCACGGCACGGCCGGCAGCGCGCTGGCCTTGCTCAAGCTGTGGCGGCGAACCGGCGACCCGATGTGGCTGGAGCGCGCCCGCGCGCTGGCCCTGCACGCGCTCGATCAGGTGCGCCGGCATCGGCAGCAGTACGGCATGGGCCGGCACTCGCTGTGGACGGGCGATCTGGGTGTGGCCTGCGTGCTCTGGGGCTGCGTGGCCGGCGTCGACACCTTCCCGACGCTTGACGCGGTGTAGGTCCGCGCGAGAATCCGCGCCAACCATCGAGAAGCCCTTGACCCTTTACTACCGCGAGGCCGGCAGCGGCCCGGCCGTGATCTGCCTGCACGCCAATGCCAGCACATCGGGGCAGTGGCGCGGGCTGCTCGACCTGCTGGCGCCCGACTGGCACGCCATCGCCCCCGACACGCTGGGTGCTGGCCGCAGCCCGGCCTGGCCCGCGCAGGGCGACGTGGCGCTGGCCGACGAGGTGGCGCTGCTCCAGCCCCTGCTGGCGACGCTGCCGTCGCGCTTTCATCTGGTCGGCCATTCCTATGGCGCGGCCATCGCCTTGAAGATCGCGCTCTCGCATCCTGATCGCGTGGCCGGGCTGGTGCTCTATGAGCCGACGCTGTTCGCCCTTGTGCTGCAACAGTCGCCCGACCCGGAAACGGTCGAGGGCATCATCGGCGCCGTGCGCCGGGCGGGCGCGGCGCTGGACCGGGGCGACATCCTCGGCGCGGGCACGGAGTTCATCGACTACTGGATGGGCGCGGGCGCATTCGCCGCCATGCCGGCGGCGCGCCAGGCGCCGGTGGCCGAGTCGGTGCGCAACGTGCGCGGCTGGGCGCATGCGCTGACCACCGAACCGGCGACGCTGGCCGACATCGCTGGCCTGAACATGCCGATCAGCGTGCTTCTGGGCGCCGAGACCACCGCATCGGCGCGTGGCGTGGTGCGGCTGCTGGCCGCCACCTTGCCGCAGCTGCAACTGGTGGAACTGCCGGGCGTGGGCCACATGGCGCCCGTGACCCACCCCGAGCTCGTGAACCCGGTGATCGCTGCGCAACTGGCGCCGATGCGCTAGCCCCTGAGCGCCCGCGCGGCCCGAGACACCAGCGCCGGGCCGCCGTAGATCAACCCGGTGTAGATCTGCACCAGGTCGGCCCCGGCGGCGATCTTGGCGCGCGCGTCGGCCGCGCTCATCACGCCCCCGACGCCGATGATCGGGTAGCCCGCGCCCAACGCCGCGCGCAATTGAGCGATGACGCGGTTGCTGGCCTCGCGCACCGGTGCGCCGCTCAGCCCGCCGGCCTCGTCGGCATGCGCCAGGCCCTTGACGGCGTCGCGCGACAGCGTGGTGTTGGTGGCGATGACGCCGTCGATGCCGTTGGCCTTGAGCGTCGCGGCGATCACGCTGACCTGTGCTTCGTCGAGATCGGGCGCGATCTTGACGAACATCGGCACCGTCTTGCCGTGCTTCTTGGCCAACGGCTTGCGGTGGGCGTGCAGCGCCGACAGCAGCGCGTCCAGGGCCGCGTCGCTCTGCAGCGCGCGCAGGTTCTGGGTGTTGGGGCTGCTGATATTGACGGCCACGTAGTCGGCATGCGGGTAGACGCCGGCCAGGCCGATCAGGTAGTCGTCGGCGGCGCGCTCGATGGGCGTGGCCGCGTTCTTGCCGATG
>JANPMR010000244.1:0-2096 GCA_031427055.1 Rubrivivax sp. | reverse complement strand
CGCCATCCACTCGACGAAGAAGTGGGTGCGCGCCTTGATGTTCTGCTGGTACAGCGTGTGCAGCATGGCGTGGCCGGTGCGGTCGGCCGCGGCGCAGGCGCGCTGCACGGGCTTTTCGCCGTAGTTGGCGGTGTGGCCGCCAAAGGGGCGCTGATAAATCGTGCCATCCGGGTTGCGGTCGAAGGGCATGCCCATGTGCTCGAGCTCGTACACCACCTTGGGCGCCTCGCGGCACATGTATTCGATGGCGTCCTGGTCACCCAGCCAGTCGCTGCCCTTGACGGTGTCGTAGAAGTGGTAATGCCAGTTGTCCTCGGCCATGTTGCCCAAAGACGCACCGATGCCGCCCTGCGCTGCCACGGTGTGCGAGCGCGTCGGAAAGACCTTGGACAGCACAGCGACGTTGAGGCCGGCCCGCGCCAGTTGCAGCGAGGCGCGCATGCCCGAGCCGCCGGCGCCGACGATGACGACGTCGAACCTGCGCCGCGGAAGAGAACCGATTGCCATGTGAGATGTTCCTTGGGTGCGACCGATGAGGCGCGGAGAATCAGAGACGCCAGAGCACCTGGACCGCCCAGCCCATGCAGCCCACCAGCCAGACCATGGTGACCACCTGCAGTACCAGGCGCAGCAGCACCGGCTTGATGTAGTCCATCCAGATGTCACGCATGCCCACCCAGGCATGCCAGCCCAGGGCGATGAAGACGACAAAGGTGAGCACCTTCATCCATTGCGCCGAGAAGATGCCGGCCCAGGTGTCGTAGCCGATCGGGCCCTTGGTGAACAGCACCTGTGCCAGCAGGAGCACCGTGAACAAGGCCATCAGCACCGCCGTGATGCGCTGGCTGAGCCAATCGCGCAGGCCGTAATGGGCGCCGACGACGACGCGCTTGGATCCGTAATTGACGCTCATCTCTTGTGCCCCGTTCAGTACAGGCCAAAGAGCTTGGCGCCCAGTGCCACCGTCAGCACCGCGCTCAGGCCCAGTGTGACGAGCGCCGACGAGTGGCCCTGCTCTTTGCTGACGCTGTGGGTGGCATCCATCCAGATGTGGCGCACGCCAGCAATGAAGTGATGCAGGTAGGCCCAGATCAGCGACAGCACCACGAGCTTGACGAACCAAGCGGGAAAGATGCCGATGCCGGCCACGAAGACGCTGGTGAAGCGCTCGAACGAGATCTCGGTGCTGATGCTGGCATCGAACAGCCAGATGATGAAGGGCAGCAGCACGAACATCAGCCCGCCGCTGACGCGGTGCAGGATGGACACCACACCGGCCGGCGGCAGACGGTACTTGACGGCGTCGATCAGCCGCATCGTGCCGGGTCTCTGTCTTGTCATCTCGGGCATGTTGTCGCTCTCGGAACCGGGTGTAACTCGGTGATCTTATTGCAACGCAGCAGTCTTACGCGGAACTGCAAGCGCTGCCCCTGATGGGCGCATTCAGCTCAATTCGTTGCGATAGTGGTGCGCGGCCGTGTGGTAGAGACCGCGGCGCAGTTCCACCGGTCGATCGCCATACGTGAAGGTCAGTCGCTCCACCGACAAGAGCGGCGCGCCGATGGGCAACTCGAGCAGCGCCGCCTCGTCGGGGGTGGCCTGCACGGCGCGGATCTTTTCTTCGGCGCGGATGGTCTGCACCGAGAACTCGGCCTCAAACAGCCGGTACAGCGGCCCGCGCCAGGCGTCCAGGCGATCGGCGGTCAGGCCCTTGAACAGCGCACCGGGGAGCCACAGGTCGTCCAGCACCACGGGCCGCGCGGCGTCGACGGGCCCCGCCAACAGCAGGCGGCGCACCTGCACCGCGGCCTCGCCGGCCTTGAGTGCGAGCAGCTGCGCCACGTCGGCCGGCGCGCGCATGCGCCGGCAATCGAGCAGCCGGCGCTGCAGCGGCGCCGCGGCGCCGTCGTCGGGCATGAGGCGCAGAAAGCGGTACTGCGTGGCCTGCTCGGCGTGGCTGGCCACGTAAGTGCCCTTGCCCTGGCGGCGCACCAGCAGGTTTTCGGTCGCCATCTCGTCGATGGCCTTGCGCACCGTGCCCTGGCTGACGCGGTAGCGGGCCGCCAGTTCGGTCTCGCTGGGGATGGCCTGGCCGG
>JANPMR010000243.1:0-10227 GCA_031427055.1 Rubrivivax sp. | reverse complement strand
TTGATGCCGAAGACCCAGCCCGCCACCAAGGCGATGGCGATGCTGCCGATGCCGATGCTGCGGCCCCCGAGCAGGCCGCCGCCGCGGCCGGAGCCGCCACTTTCGCCGCGGCGATCTTCGACGTTGTCGCTCTGGTCCTGGCCTTCCCATTTCATGGCGGGCTCCGGTGATTCAGGTCTTGGGCAGGGTCACGCCGCGCTGGCCCTGGTACTTGCCGCCGCGGTCTTTGTAGCTGACCTCGCAGACCTCGTCGCTCTCGAAGAACAGCACCTGCGCGCAGCCCTCGCCAGCGTAGATCTTGGCCGGCAGCGGCGTGGTGTTGCTGAACTCCAGCGTCACGAAACCTTCCCACTCGGGCTCTAAGGGCGTGACGTTGACGATGATGCCGCAGCGCGCATAGGTGCTCTTGCCCAGGCAGATCGTGAGCACGTTGCGCGGGATGCGAAAGTACTCGAGCGTGCGCGCCAGCGCAAAGCTGTTGGGCGGGATGACGCAAACATCCTTGTTGATGTCGACGAAGCTGTTTTCGTCGAAGTTCTTCGGGTCCACCACCGTGCTGTGGATGTTGGTGAAGACCTTGAACTCGCTCGCGCAACGGATGTCGTAGCCGTAGCTGCTGGTGCCATAGCTGACGATGCGCTCGCCTGCGGCATTGGTGCGCACCTGGCCGGGCTCGAAAGGCTCGATCATGCCGTGCTCTTTGGCCATGCGGCGGATCCACTTGTCGCTCTTGATGCTCATGTCGGGCCTTGTCTGGGTTGGGGCGATTCTAGGGAGGCAGCTTGTGCCCACCGAAAGGTCCAAAGACCGCGACCGCGTCGTTCAAAGTTGACTGGCTCTTGCGGCCCGCTCATGCGGCCGGTCAATGCGGCGGCTTCATGCGGCGGCGCGGGGCACGCTGGAGTTGACGGCGGATCTGTCACGGCTGCGCATCCGCGCCCGCCGACAAGCGGCGTGCGGTCAGGTCACAGCGCTGCGCCACCAGGGCGACGATCTGCGGCAGCACCGGGTGGCCGTAGCCGTGGCTCTCGAAGCCGGCGAGGATCTGCCGCGCCAGGTCCGGCAGGCGCCGCGCAATGCCGAGCGTGCGCTTGCGGGCCAGTGCGGGGGACAGGCCGGCGTGAACGGCGAACTGCGCCCAATGCCGGGGCATCAACTCGGCGAAACGGTACTTGCCGCCCAGTTTCATGGCCATCTTCTCGGTGAGCCGGGGGTAGACCGCCGTGCTCAGCAAGTCGTACAGCGGCGCCAAGCCGGCACCCTGGGCACCGTACAGCAGCGAGAAGTTCTTGCCGTGCGCGTCGTGGTTGCCGATAAGCGCGTTGAAGACCACGGCGTCCAGCAGCGCCAGCACATGCGGCGCACTGGGCCGCGTGGCGCGGCGCAGCAGGGCAAAGCACTGCGCCAGGTCGGGGCCGCCTTCGTTCTGGTACTTGTGTTCGGGCGGCACGCCCAGTGCCTGGCAGAAGTCTTCCTGGTGCAGGCGGCGGGTTTGCGCCGCACCTTCGGTGGTGACGCGGTCGTAGCGCTGCACCAGCAGCACGGGCGTGCCCGCCGCGTGCACGATCTGCACCGGTGCGACGGGCAGGTTCAGCGCGCTTGCCAGCGTCATGCAGAAGGCTTCGTTGAAGACGCTGCCGTCGACACCCGAAAGCGATGGAATGGGCGGCTTCAGGATGTGGGTGCTGGGCGTGCCGTTCAGCGGCAGGCCAATGCGCGCGCCGTCCGCCACCACGGGCAGCTTGTCTTGCGCGCCGGCCAGCGACAGGCGCAGGCCATCCTGACCCGCCAGCATGGGGCGCCGGGGCATATCGTCCAGCAGTTGGCGCAGTGCGGGCTCGTTCAGCCAGCGCACGGTCTCTGCGGGCAACTCGGTAGCCGCATCGGTAGCCGCATCGGCAGCAGCGAGCATGGGCGAGTGACCGGGCGCCAGCAGCGTCACGGCGCCAGCGCATTCGCCTCCGATGCCGTCCAGCAGGGCAAAGTCGTTCTGACGCGAGGCCTGCAAGACCTTGGCGATCAATCGCCGCTGTTCACCCTCGGGCAGCAGGCCTGCAAAGTAGGGGCGCGTGGCGCGGTCGTCGAAAGGCTCTGGCCGCAGCGGCAGCGACTGGGACAAGGCCATGCCCGCGCCGCCCCCGGCGGCAGCCTGCTGCAGCCACGCGGCTGCATAGGCAAACGCCAGCCGGCCATCGATCTGCATCAGGCTACCCGCGTGCCCGCCCAACAGCCAGACTTCCAGTTGCCTGGGCATGGCGGCGACCTCAGGCGATGGACGGGAGGCCGTCGATCAACAAACGGCCGCCCAGGGCGTGCATCACCCGCAAGACGTTTTCCAGGCGCAAAGTGGGCTTGCCGGCTTCCAGGTCGACGATGAAGCGCACACCCACGCCGGCCGCCAGAGCCAGTTGCGGCTGGGTCAAGCCCAGTTGCTTGCGCGCAATGCGGGCGGCCCGGCCCAGCGTTGCGGCGGTGTCGATCACGGTCATGTCGCCACTTTCCTGATCGGGAAATTATCGACGATGTCGGCCTTGATGTGCGCCTAAATTTCCCGATCGGGGTCGACTTCAGCCCAGGATCTCGCGCAGGATCTCGCCCGCACGCTGCACCTGCGCGGCCTGCACGTCCAGGTGCGTGACAGCGCGCACGGTGCGCGCGGCAAAGGCGTTGAGCAGCACGCCGCGTTCGCGCGCGCGGGCCACCAACGCGGCTGCGTCCAGCGGCCCCGGCGCGAGGCGGAACACGACGATGTTGGTCTGCACGGTGGCCAGATCGATCTGCACCGCGGCGCTGGCCGCCAGGGTCTGCGCCAGTTGCCGCGCATGGCGATGGTCCTCGGCCAGGCGGCTGCGGTGGTGATCGATGCCATGCAGCGCCGCGGCGCTGAAGATGCCGTTCTGGCGCATCGCCCCGCCCAGCATGCGGCAGTGGCGGCGCGCGCTGGTGATGAGCGGCTTGGTGCCGGCCAGCAGCGAGCCGCCCGGCGCGCCCAGGCCCTTGCTGAAGGCGACCGCCACCAGGTCGAAGGGTGCAGCCAGATCGGCCTCGCTGCGACCGCTGGCAGCGGCGGCGTTCCACAGCCGGGCGCCGTCCAGAAAGCGGGCAATGCCGCGCTCGCGGGCGGCCTCGCAGATGGCCTCGACCTCGGCCTGCGCAAAGACGACGCCGCCGCCGCGGTTGTGCGTGTTCTCGATCTCCACCAGTGTGGTGGGCGGAAACACCGGCAGGCCGCTGGGCTTGATGGCGGCGATGAAGTCGTCGCGCGTGAACAGGCCGCCACTGCCGACCTCGACCAGTTGCACACCGGCGTTGGCCGCGGCGCCGCCGGTCTCGTGCCAGCCGGCGTGGGCCTCGCGGCCGGTGATGACCTCGTCGCCGGGGCGCGTCAGCACGCGCAGCGCCACCTGGTTGGCCATCGTGCCGCTGGGCAGCCACAGCGCGGCCTCCTTGCCCAGCAGCGCGGCGCAGCGCTCTTGCAGCAGCGCCGTGGTGGGGTCTTCGCCGTATTGGTCGTCGCCCACGGCTGCAGATGCCATCGCGGCGCGCATCGCATCGGTGGGGCGGGTGACGGTGTCGGAGCGCAGATCGATCGGTGTCATGTCGGGCCCTGGTGATGCCGGCGGCGCGGCGGGTTGGGGAAGCAGCCTTGCGCGCCAATGATCTTGGCGCGCGTGGCGCACGCAATGGCGGCGCGGCGCGTCGTGACGCTCAAGTCCACGGCAGCTCGCCCTTGAGGAATTGCGCGGCCACGGGCGGCAGCACGCTGTTGAAGAAGCGGTCGACCGGCAGATCGACGACGACCCGGCCGGCTTCAAGGTAGGCCACCCGCCGCGCCAGCCGCTTGGCCTGGCCGAGGTTGTGGGTCGTCATGACCAGCGTCACGCCCTCGTCGGCGATGGCTTCGATGAGCGACTCGACCTCGCGCTTGGCGCTGGGGTCCAGGCTGGCGGTGGGTTCGTCCAGCAGCAGCAGGTCGGGCCGCAGCGCCCAGGCGCGGGCCAGTGCCAGGCGCTGCTGCTGGCCACCGGAGAGTGCGCGCGCCGGCCGATCGGCCAGGCCTTCAAGGCCAACGCGGCGCAGCGCATCGGCAGCGCGCTGGCCGCGCTCGGTGCGCGGCAAGCCACGAAGCCATAGCGCAATCAGCAGGTTCTGGCGCACGGACAGGCTGAGCACGAAGGGGCGCTGGAAAAGCATCGCCATGACCGGGGGCGGGCCACCGCCTTGCACCACGCGTGTGCCGGTGCTGCAAGGGACCAGGCCGTGCAGCAGGCGCAGCAGCGTGGTCTTGCCGGAGCCGTTGGCCCCCACCAGGGCCAGGCGCTCGCCTTGCGCGAGGGTCAGGTCTATATTTTGAAGGGCCTGCACCTTGCCAAAGCGCACCGAGGCACCGGCCAGAGCGATCAGCGGCGCCTTCACACCAGGGCCTCGCGCGTCAACGGGCTGCGCCCTTGCATGGCACCCACGGCCAGGTTGACGAGGCCCACCGCACCCAGCAGCACGATGCCCAGCGCCAGCGCCAGCGGCAGGTCGCCCTTGCTCGTTTCGAGCGCGATGGCGGTGGTCATGACGCGGGTCACGCCGTCGATGTTGCCGCCGACCATCATCACCGCGCCGACCTCGGCGATGGCACGGCCAAACGCGGTGAGGCCGATCGTCAGCACCGCAAAGCGCTCGTGCAGCAGCAGCACGGCGCCGGCCTGCAGCGGGCTTGCGCCCATCGAACGCAGTTGGTCACCGCCGTCCTGCAGGGCGTCGAGCACCAGCCGGCGCGACAGCGCGGCCACCAGTGGCACCACGAGAATGCTCTGCGCGATGACCATGGCCGTGGGCGTGAACAAGATGCCCAGCGAACCCAGCGGCCCGGCGCGCGAAAGCAGCAGATAGACCAGCAGCCCGACGACCACCGAGGGCAGCGCCAGCAAGGTGTTGAGCACCCACACGACGGCGCCCTGGCCACGAAAACGCACCACCGCCAACCAGGTGCCCAGCGCCAGGCCGGCCAGGGCGCCCAGCACGCTGGCCGTGCCGCTGACGCGCAGCGACAGGCCGACGATGCGCCACAGCGCGGCGTCTGCATTCGCGATCAGGCTGGCGGCGAGCCACAGGCTGTCGGTAACGGTGTTCATGGCTTCGGCTTGGGATGCAGTTCGGGCGGCAGCGCCGTCGCATTTTGCAGGCTGCCCGGCCGATGCCTTCAAGCGTCCAACCAAGGCGCACCGCAGGCGTTGCAGAATGGCGGCGGGCCGCATCGGCGTGATGCCGGCAAACAGGATGGCAGGATGTCAGAACTCGCAGAGTCACCCCTTGCCGCCGGCGAGCGCCACCTCAGCGTGGCGCAGGCCCGTGAAGCGATCACCGCCGTGCTGCGGCCGATCACCGACACGCAAACCGTGCCCTTGACGCAGGCGCTGGGGCGCGTGCTGGCCGCCGACGTGATCTCGCCCATCGACGTGCCCGCGCACGACAACTCGGCCATGGACGGCTTTGCCTTTGACGGAGCAGCACTCGCGGCCGATGGCGCGGCGCGGCTGCGCAACGTCGGCACCCTCTTCGCCGGGGCACCGTTTGCCGGCACCGTGGGCAGCGGCGAATGCCTGCGCATCATGACCGGCGCGGTGATGCCCGCCGGCCTGGACACCGTGGTGCCGCTGGAACTGTGCCGCGTTGAGGCCGAGCAAGTGCTGATCGAGCCCGGCGTGATGCGCGCCGGCGAGAACCGGCGCCGCCGCGGCGAGGATCTGAGCGCCGGCCTGCCGGCTCTGCGGCGTGGCCGCCGCCTGCGGCCGGCCGACCTGGGCCTGATCGCATCGCTGGGCATCGGTCAGGTGAGCGTGCTGCGGCCGCTGCGCGTGGCGCTCTTTTCCACCGGCGACGAGTTGCGCACGCTGGGCCAGACACTGGACCCCGGTTGCGTCTACGACAGCAACCGCTACAGCCTGATCGGCGCCTTGCAGCGGCTTGGCATGGAGGTCATTGACCTCGGCCTGGTGAGCGACAACCGCACCGCGCTGCAGGCCACGCTCGACGCCGCCGTGGCACAGGCCGATGTCGTGCTGACCAGCGGCGGTGTCAGCATGGGCGACGCCGACTACACGCGCGAGCTTCTCGCCACGATGGGCGAGGTGAGTTTCTGGAAGGTGGCCATGCGCCCAGGGCGGCCCTTTGCCTTTGGCCCGCTGCACCGGCCCGGCGGGCTGCCGCCGTCGTGGCTGTTTGCGCTGCCGGGCAACCCCGTGGCCGCGCTGGTGACCTTCTACGCCTTTGCGCGCGACGCCCTGCTGCGGCTGGCCGGCGCCGAGCCCGAGCCGCTGCCCATCTTGCAGGCCCGCTGCACCACTGCCATCCGCAAGCGGCCGGGCCGCACCGAGTTTCAGCGCGCCATCGTCGAGCCCACAGCGCAAGGCCACTGGCAGGTGCGCCTGACCGGATCGCAAGGCGCGGGCGTGTTGCGCAGCATGAGCGAGGCCAATGCGCTGCTGGTGCTGGGCCACGAGCAGGGCTCGGTGGCGGCCGGTGACTTCGTCGACGTGTGGCTGTTCGACGGACTGGTGTGACAGCGTTTGATCAGCCGGCGACAACGCGCACCGGTGTGCGCTGCGGCTCGGGCTCGGAGTCGAAGCGCTCGGTGCCCGTGTAGCACAGGAAGTGCCGGTTGGCGGCGCGGCCGAAAAGCGTCATGCCCAGGCGCGACGCCAGCTCGTGGCCCATCGCCGTGACGCCGTTGCGTGACACGATGATCGGCACGCCCATCTGCGCGGCCTTCATGACCATCTCGCTCGTCAGCCGGCCGGTTGTGTAGAAGGCCTTGTCGCCGCCGCCCACGCCGTGCATGGCCATCCATCCGGCGATGGTGTCGATGGCGTTGTGGCGGCCCACGTCCTCGACGAAGCACAGCATTTCGCCCGTCTGATTCGTCAGCCGAAACAGCGCGCAGCCATGCACCGAGCCGGCCTTGCGGTGGATGCTGTCCTGCTGGCGCATGGTCTCGAGCATGCGGTGCAGCGTGGTCTGGCGAATGCGGGCCGATTTGGCGTCGGGCAGCACGACGCTGTCGATCTGCGACATCACGTCACCAAACACCGTGCCCTGGCCGCAACCCGTGGTGACCACGCGGTGCGCGGTCTTGGCCGCGAGGTCTTGCACGCCAACGTGCGTGCGCACGGCGGCGGCGCCGACAGACCAGTCGACCGTGATCGACTCGACCTCAGTGACGGCGTCGATCAGGCGCTGGTTGCGCAGGTAGCCCAGCACCAGCAGCTCGGGCCGCTCGCCCAGGGTCATCAGCGTCACGAGCTCGCGCTTGTCGACAAACACCGTCAACGGCCGCTCGGCGGGGATGTGGATGCTGCGCTGCTCGCCGTACTCGTCGACGATGCGGATCTCGCGCAGCAACTCGCAGTGCGCTTGCGTGAGGCACGGCGCACCCGCGACCAGCGGCCAGTCGGCTTCGCCGGCGGTGTCGTGGAGCTCGGATGGCACCGGCATGCCGACGGCCATCGGGGCGCTACTTCTTTGGTGCCGGTGCCGGTGCCGTTGCCGCTGCGGGCGCCGCGGCAACGGCGGTCGGGGCGGCAGGCGCTGCGCCCGAGGCGGCGGGCGGCGGCGGTGGGGTGTAGACAAAGGCGCCAGGGTCTGCACAGGCCGCCGTCTTCTCGGCCGCCGGCACCGCCTTGCCGTCTTTCTTGGCCTTGGCAAAGTAGGCGGCAGACACGCCGTCCATGTTCTTGCAAAGCTGGAAGTCGGCCACCTTGTTGCCGTGCGCGGTCTTGGCGGCGGCCTCGGCGGCCTTGGCCTTGGCTTCGTCGCTGGGCGCGGGCAATTTGGCGACCGAAGGCAGCGCGACGAGCGCCACGGCCAGTGCGCCGGCTGCGAGGAGTTGCTTGTTCATCGAGTGGTCCTTCGCAATGCGGTCGATCAGGTCTGCGGCGTGACCGGGGCCAGGCCCGGCGTGCCGCTGCGCGAGCGTTCGGCCGGGATCTTGCCCGACTTGATGTCGTCGTGCCACAGCCCGTGGTGTTCTTTGGCCCAGGCCTCGTCGACGCGGCCGGTACGCATGCCCTGGTACGCGCCCTTCATGCCCACAGTGCCCAGGTAGATGTGGCCCAGGAACATGGTCATCATCAGCACCGAGGCCACGGCGTGGACGATGTGCGCCACCTGCATGTCGCCCCGCAGGTACTGCATGCCGGGTACCAGCTTGTCGAGCACCAGGCCCGAAGCCACCACGATCAGGCCGAGCAGCATCACGCCGCCCCAGAAGAGGATCTTCTCGCCGGCATTGAAGCGGTGCGACGGCACCTCTTCACCGCCGAGCATGCCGCCGCCCTTGGCCAGCCAGGTGAGGTCGTGCGCGCGCGGGATGTTGTCGCGGATGTAGGTGACGATAAAGACCAGCAGCGCCACCGCAAACAGCGGGCCGGCAAAGTTGTGCAGGTTCTTGAGCGCGTAGCTCAACCAGCCGAAGAGCGTGGCGCCGAGCACTGGCAGCAGGAAGAACTTGCCGAAGGCCAGCACCAGACCCGAGACCGCCAGCGCGACGAAGCTGATGGCCACGCTCCAGTGGGCGGCGCGCTCGAAGTAGGTGAAGCGCTCGATCGTGCGCCCGGTGTCGGGCAGGTGCCCGCCCATGGGGCCGCGGCGCCAATAGAACATGGCGATGGCGAGCGCGGCAATGATGAAGAGCGCGCCGCCGTACGGGATGATCCAGTTGTTGCGCACCTGCCGCCAGGCTTCGCCGGCGGTGGTCAGGCGCGAGCCGGGGTACTGCACAAAGGGTTGCACCAGCATGCCCTGCTCAGCGCCTGGCAGCGTGGTGAAGCCCTGCTGCACACCAGAGTCGCGCACACCACGCCAGAACGGCGCGTTGTTGCCCGGCTGTGTCTTGCCGCGCAGCGCATTGCTCTCGTCGGGCTTGGGCTCGGCGGGGGCCACGAAGCCGGCCGGTGGCCCCTTGGCTGCGGCCTCCGCTGCGGGTGCCGCAAGCGTGGCAGGTGCAGCAGCGGGTGCAGCAGCGGTCTGCGACAGCGCGGGGGCCTGCAGCGCCAGCGTCGCCACGGCGGCCAGCAGCAGGTGTCGGATCGAGCCGGTCATGGCGTCTCCTGGATGCACGGCACGGGCGCGTCAGTGCGGGCCAGTGCGGGCGTACTCGTTCTGGCCTACCGAACGCGCCTTGAGCTGCTGATCCCAGCTCTTGGCATCGCCCGGCTTCCAGCCCGCGGCCGTGTAGGCCGAGGCCGGGCCGTCGGAAGCCTTGGTGTCGGCCTTGCGGCCCGACGCCGTCTGCGGCTTTTCGCCGCAGGCCACCAGGCCAAGACACAGCGCGCCGGCCAGCGCGATCGACAGCCGCCGCGTCGTGCTCATGACTTGGTCGCCCCGGGTTGCGGCGTCGTGGTCGCGCCGCCGGCCGGCTTGCCGTACGCGGTGCCCCAGCCCCAGACTTCGCTGCCCTTGCCGCGCGTCAGCACGCGGGTGCGGAAGATGTCGGCTACGACGTCGCCGTCGCCACCCAGCAGCGCCTTGGTGCTGCACATTTCGGCGCAGATTGGCAGCTTGCCTTCGGCCAAGCGGTTGCGGCCGTACTTCTCGTTTTCGGCGGCCGAGCCGTTGTCTTCGGGGCCACCGGCGCAGAAGGTGCACTTGTCCATCTTGCCGCGCAGGCCAAATGTGCCGTTGCTGGGAAACTGCGGCGCGCCGAAGGGGCAGGCATAGCTGCAGTAGCCGCAGCCAATGCAGGTGTCCTTGTCGTGCAGCACCACGCCCTCGTCGGTGCGATAAAAGCAGTCGACCGGACACACCGCCATGCACGGCGCGTCGCTGCAGTGCATGCAGGCCACCGAGATGCTTTTCTCGCCCGGCACGCCGTCGTTGAGAGTGACCACGCGGCGCCGGTTGACGCCCCACGGTACCTCGTGCTCTGCCTTGCAAGCGGTAACGCAGCCGTTGCACTCGATGCAACGCTCGGCGTCGCAGATGAACTTCATTCGGGCCATATCAATTTTTCCTTAAGCCTGACGCCGGGCCGCCCCAAGGCAGGCGACGGCCCCCTCGGGGGGTAGCGAACGCAGTGAGCTTGGGGGCCCGTGTCATGCGGCTCGCTCCACTTGGCAGACCGTCGTTTTGGTCTCTTGCATCATCGTCACGCTGTCGTAGCCGTAGGTGGTGGCGGTGTTGACGGCCTCGCCGCGCACGATGGGCGCGGCGCCTTCCGGATAGAAGGCCTTCATGTCG
>JANPMR010000242.1:0-2808 GCA_031427055.1 Rubrivivax sp. | reverse complement strand
AACTCTGTAACTAATTGCAAAATAATGAAGTTGGATTCGATTTGTATCGTTTCGTTTTATTCAGTTTCGGTATTTTTTATTATGATAAAATCGTAAGCCCCGAGCGGCTGGCCGTGATGCGCGAGGCGACCAAGCTGATGCTGGCCTACATGCCTTACATCGCGCATGTGCATCCGATCGACGTCGACCTCTCGCATGCCCGCGTGCAGTACCTGATCCGCCATCCGTTCAAGTCGAGCTGGTGGGATTTCACGGATCTGGCCGCACCGGGCTGAGCGCGGGGGAATAATGGGCTTGCCCCGCGCGTAAGCCTTTGTGACTCGCCCACCATGAGCGCCCCGCCTGCCTTTCGCCAACAGCTGCTGGCCGCGATCCCGCGGTTGCGCCGCTATGCGCGCTCGCTGGTCTTTGATCTGCACACGGCCGACGACCTGGTGCAAAGCACGCTGGAGCGCGCCCTGGGCCATTGGCGGCAGTTCGACCCGCGCCGCGACCTGGTGCTGTGGCTGCTCTCGATCGCCCACAACGCGCACCTGGACACGCTGCGCCGCGACCGCCGCCTCGATGTCCTGCCGCCTGAGCGTGTCAACGACGCCCTGGACGCGCAGCAACCGCTGGACGGCGACGTCGGCTTGCGGCTGGACCTCGTCGCCGCGCTCGCGCGTCTGTCGCATGATCAGCGCAGCGCGCTGCTGCTGGTGCTGGTCGAGCAGCTCAGCTATGCCGAGGCCGCCGATGTGCTGCAAGTGCCCGCCGGCACCGTGATGTCGCGCGTCAGCCGCGCCCGCGTGGCGATGCGTGAATGGCTCGATGGCGGTGCTGCCGCGCCGCGCGGCGCCCTCAAACCCGATCTGCGTCGCGTCATCTAGCACCGCACCAGAGAACACCATGTCCCACCCCGACGACTTCAGCGACACCGACCTCAGCGCCTGGCTCGATGGCGAACTCGACGCCGAGCGCCGCGCGCAGATCGACGCCTGGTTGCGCGAGCACCCCGAGGTGGCCGCGCGGGCGCGACTGTGGGCCGCCGACGGCGACGCGGTGCGGGCGCGATTCAACTCGGTGCTGGGTGAGCCGGTGCCGGCCGCGCTGGTGCATGAGGTCTGGCACACGTCCGCGCCCCCGCGCTGGCCGCTGGCCCAGGCGGCGGCGGCGGCGGGCCTGCTGGTGGCCGGCGCCCTGATCGGTGCCGGTGGCATGTGGCAGTGGCAGGAGCCGCGGGCCAGCGGCACGCTCGCCGCGGGCACTTCGGCCGGCTGGGTGCAGCGCGCCGCGCTGGCCCACAGCGTGTACGTGCCCGAGCCGCGGCACGCCGTCGAGGTCAAGGCGCAGGAAGAGCACCTGGCGCGCTGGCTGACGCGGCGCATCGACATCCCGGTGAAGTTGTTCGACCTGCGCGACGAAGGCTTCGAGCTGGTCGGCGGGCGCCTACTGCCCGACGCCGCCGGCAAGAGCGCGCAGCTGATGTATGAAAGCCTCGACGCCAGCGCGCCCAAGCAGCGCGTCACGGTCTATCTGCGCAAGCCCGACGCCGCTGCGCCCACCGCGTTCAGCTACCGCCAGCTAGGTGAGCTGGGCCAGTTCTACTGGGTCGAGGCCGGCGCCGGCTACGCCCTGGTCGGCGCGCTGCCCAAGGAACGGCTGCTGGCGCTGGCGCAGGCGATTTACAAGCAGCAGCCGGTGGCGATGCCTGCGGCCAGTGCCGCCGCGCGCTGAAGCCACACACCGCCGAGTCGGGCTGCGTGCAGGGCCGCCTGCCTAGAATGTGCCCGATGCTGCCCGTCCCCCCCGCTGCCGACGCGCACCCGCGCACCCCCGCGCAGCGCCTGGCGGTGCTGCACCGCCTGCTTGTCGTTGGCGTGCTCGGCTTTGCCTCGGGGCTGCCGCTGGCGCTGACCGGGCAGGCGATGCAGGCCTGGCTCTCGGTCGAGGGCCTGGACGTGGCGACGATCGGCTTCCTCAGCCTGGTCGGCCTGCCCTACACCTTCAAGTTCCTGTGGGCCCCGCTGATGGACCGCTTCGACCTGCCCTGGCTGGGCCGGCGGCGTGGCTGGCTGGTGGCCACGCAGTTGTTGTTGGCGCTGCTGTTGTTCCTGCTGGCCGGCATATCACCGAGCGGCGCGACGCAGGCTTTCGCGCTTCTGGCGGTGGCGGTGGCGTTCATGTCGGCTTCGCAGGACGTGGTCATCGACGCTTACCGCACCGATCTGCTGCCGGCCCACGAACGCGGCCTGGGCGCCTCGCTGGCGGTGGCCGGCTACCGAATGGCGATGATCCTGTCGGGCGGCATCGCGCTGATCTGGACCGACACCCAACAGGGCAGCGGCTGGAGCTGGCCCGACGTGTACCGCCTGATGGCCGGCCTGATGGTCGCGGCGGCCGCGGTCTCGGCCACGCTGCTGCCCAAGCTGGCGCTGCCGCCGCAGACGGCGGCGAGCGGCGCCCCGATCCGCCACGACCTCATCGGCTTTGTCGCGGTGGTGGCGGCGGTGGTGGTCGGCTATGTCTTCACCGACCGCGTCGTCGCGCCCGCGGTGCGTGCGCTGATGGCGCCGCTGTGGGACGGCAGCTCGCTCAGCCCCGCCCTGCAGGGCCGCTGGGCCGACCTCGTCGCGTTGCTGGTGGGCATCGGCATCACGCTGCCGCTGGCGGCCTGGGCCGCGCGGCGCGCCCGCTTCGAGTCGCTGCTCTCGGGGCTGGGCAACTACTTCAGCCAGCCCGGCGCGGCGGCCTTCCTGCTCTTCATCGTGCTCTACAAACTCGGCGATGCCTTTGCCGGCTCGCTGATGACGCCCTTCCTGCTGCAGA
>JANPMR010000241.1:0-2823 GCA_031427055.1 Rubrivivax sp. | reverse complement strand
TGCGCTGGTTGACGGATCAGGGCCTGCGCCCGGGCATTGGCACCGTGCTGGCCCTGTTTGTCGCCGCCATGCTGCTGCGCGCCTGGCTGGCCCGACAGCGCGACATGGTGCTGTTGAGCCTGCGCCTGAGCTACGTCGACGCACTGCGCAGCGAGCTCGAGTCGGCGCTGGCCATGGCCTCGTGGGAGCACCTGGTGCGGCTGCGCCACGCTGACGTCATGCACCTGATGTTCGACCAACTCGGCCGCATCAACCTGGGCACGCACCAGCTGCTGGCGGCGATCTCTGGCGTCGGCCTGGCGATGGCCAGCCTGATCGTGGTGCTGGTCATCGCGCCGCTGTGGACGGTGGCGCTGGTGCTGCCGTTTGGCGCCTTGTTGTGGTTGCTGCGCCATCGGCTGGCACTGACCGCGGCCATGGGTAGCCGATTTGGCCAGGGGCAGCGCGAGATGCTGGCCTCGGCACACGACTTACTGGCTGGCCTGAAGCTGGTCAAGGCCCACGCCGTCGAGGACCGGCATCTCGCCGAACTGGCCGGGCGCGCCCAGGTGGTGCTCGACGAGCAGCTTCAATTTGCGCGCCACCAGTCCAACACGCGGGGCTGGTTCGAGGTGGGCGGCGCGCTGGTGCTGAGCGTGCTGCTCTACGGCGCCACGGTGTGGGGACACATGGCCCTGCCCGAGCTGCTGCTGATGGTGCTGGTGTTTTCGCGCCTGTTGCCGGTGCTGCGCGACGGCCAACTGCAGGCGCAACAACTGGCGCACATGCTGCCGGCGTTTCACCAGTTGCAGGAGTGGATGGCGCGTTGCCGTGCCGGCGCCGAGCAGCGGCCCGCCGCGCCGGCCACGCGCCGGCCGCTGCGGCAGTCTTTTGCCTTCGAAGGCGTCACGCTGCGGCACGTGGACGATCGCCCTGCCGCGCTGGCAGGCATCAGCCTGACGCTGCAGGCCGGGACGCTGACGGCGCTGATGGGGCCCTCGGGCGCCGGCAAGACGACGCTGGCCGACGTGGCCCTGGGCCTGCTGGCGCCGACGACCGGCGTGGTGCGCGTCGACGGCGTGGCGCTGGCCAATGCCGAAGCGCGGCGCGATTGGCGGGCCTCGGTGGCCTACGTGTCGCAGGACCCGTATCTCTTCCCCGCCAGCATCCGCGACAACCTGTGCTGGCTGTCTGGGCCGCGCAGCGACACCGAGATCTGGGAGGCGCTCGAGCAGGCCGATGCCTCAGCCTATGTGCGTGCGCTGGGCGACGGCCTGGACCATAGGCTGGGCGAGCGCGGCGAGGGCTTGTCGGGCGGACAGCGGCAGCGGCTGGCGCTGGCGCGGGCGCTGCTGTGCCGGCCCGAGTTGCTGGTGTTGGATGAGGTGAGCAGCCAGCTCGACTTGGCCAGCGAAGAGCGTGTGCTCCAGGCGTTGAGCGCCCTGCGCGGCAAGATCACCATCCTGGCCATCGCGCATCGCAGCGCCGCCAGCCTGCACGCCGACCGCACGGTGGTGCTGGAGCACGGGCTCGTAGTCAGCGACTCGGGTGTCAGCGCGGCCGAGACCACCGGCTGACAGGGCGGCGGGCCGTCGGCGTCAGTCGCGCCGACGCAGCCGCAACGCCCCCACCAGCGCCAGGCCCGCAATCAGCAGGGCGTAGCTGGTCGGCTCGGGCACCGGTGTTGTCAGATCCCAGCCGATGGCATCAAAGGCGGCCAGGTCGCGCGGTGTCGCGTCGTAGGACTGGCCGTGGCGACGAACGGTCGCATCGGGTTGAGCACGCCGGGTGCAGAGTAGCGGAAGAGATCGAGCGCCCAATACCATGCCGCGTTCTCGAAGCGGTCGGCACCGTCGGACAGCGAGCAGTTGTTGGCCGCGTCCGCGCAGTAGTCGATGTCGTCGACGCCCGAGATGAGCACGAAGCGTTCTGCCTTGCGCAGCGCGCAGCTGCTATGCCGCCACGCGGTCAAACGAGAAGCTGCTGAGTTCCGCACGTTCAGTGGCGTGCTCCAGCGTGATGGCCAAAACCTGACCTAGCGCGTCGAGGTCGAGCAAGGTGTTCTCATCGAGATCGCGTGTCTCCGCCACGCTACCGGGCTTCAGTTCGATGACAAGCGTATCTGTGTCTTCGAAGTAGCGAATCTTCATGGGGTGAACCTCCGGTCGAAGAATGCGTTGTGGACGGTCTCGCTGTCTGCGAGAAGCACAACTCTGAGCCAGCGCCCTTCGCATTCCGCGATAGCCGCCCATCGACGGATGCGCCCGTCGGCTTGGACTCGTTCCACTGCTGGGTGGGCAATGACGAACTCAATCCATGTCCGGTCGATCCCGGACCGATCTGGCCGCAGCCGGGTGCTATCGAAATACTTGGTTGTCTTCAACGAGCTTGTGCACAGGAGTGTAGAAGCGCGGCAGTCTTATTCATTTGCGGAGGCGATCACTTCGATCTCTCTGCCAGCGCGAGCTTCCGCGCGGCAACTGTGACTGGTTTGTGCAAGGGTTAGACGATCAATTGTAGGACTGCTGCCCCGCCAATCACCTCCAATCACCGGGTCATGCCGCCAGCCCTTTCAGCCACCCACCCGCCCGTTCCACCCGCACACCGCGCCAGACCTCGGGCTGCCGCAGATCACGCACCAGTTGCACGGCCTGTGCCTGCGGAAACTGCGCTGCAAAGCGCATCAGCGCGCGGTGCGGCTGGTGATCCGACAGCTTGCACTCGATCAGGTGCGTCAGCGCGTGCTGCTCGCTCAGGCAGAAGTCCACCTCGGCGCCATCCTTGGTGCGCACATAGTGCAGGCCGGCGTCTGCGGCCTGGGTGTCCTGCTGCCAGTGCACATGC
>JANPMR010000240.1:0-1552 GCA_031427055.1 Rubrivivax sp. | reverse complement strand
TTCGCGGCCAGCCGCATCCGCGAGGGCGACCTCGACTCGCAGCTCGACGAGAACACCATGACCAGCGAGATCCGCGAGGTCAACCGCGGCTTCAACCGCATGGCGCGCGAGCTGGCCCGCGTGGAGGAAGATCGCGCCGTGATGCTGGCCGGCATCAGCCACGACCTGCGCACGCCCTTGGCGCGGCTGCGCCTGGAAACCGAGATGAGCGTCTCGGACGAGGAAGCCAAACGCAACATGGCGCTCGACATCGACCAGCTCGACGCCATCATCGACAAGTTCATGGACTACGCGCGCCCTGGCGAGACCGAGCTGCACCCGGTGTCGGTGGCGCAGCTGATCGACAAGGAGACAGCCGTCTTCCGTGACACGACGCAGATCCGCATTACGTCTCGCGTGGCGATCGACCTGGCCGTGATGGCCGACGAGACCGAACTGGGCCGTGTCTTCCTCAACCTGTTTGAGAACGCGCGCCGCTACGGCCGCGGCACCTACACCGGCATCGCCGAGGTCTCGGTCACGCAAGTGAAGACGGGTCCGTGGGTGATCATCAGCGTGCGCGATCAGGGCCCTGGCGTGGCGCCCGAAAAGCTGCCGCAGCTGACCACACCTTTCTTTCGCGGAGACGCCGCGCGCACGGCGGCCACCGGCGCCGGCCTGGGCCTGGCCATCGTCGACAAGGCCATGCACCGCATGGGCGGCAGCCTGGAGCTGGCCAACGCGCCGGATGGTGGGCTGGTGGCGCATTTGCGGCTGCAGCGGGCGCCCTGATCTCCCTGCGGCGCGGGAAGGCTGGCGGCCCGGCGTTTGATCCGTTAACCTGCTCACCGGCCGCGACTTGAGCGTGGCCCGCCAGCCGAACCCCCGAAACCGACAATGCCCATCCGCCTGCCGCCTGGAAGCCTAGCCACCGCGCTGTGTCGCCCCGAAGAGTGCAAGGGCTGCGACGCGGTCACCACTATCGAGCGCGACCCGTACGTGGCGCGGCTGGTCCTGTCGCCGCTGCTGCGCGACGGCATGGCGATGGCCGCACTGCGCGCCGATTGGCTGCCCTTTGCCGGAGACCAGGCCCTGACCCGGCTAGACGACCAGCAACTGCTCGACGCCATCGGTGGCGCGCTGGCCACTGGCCGGCTGCGGCTGTGCCCCGGCACGGTGGCCGCCGAGGGTGAAGCCGGGGCCGAAGACGGCAACGACGCGAAGGCCAAGGCCGCGGCCGCAGCCGAATCCGAAGGCGAACGTCAGGCGATGCCGACCTCCGCGTCGGCGCCGTCGCCACCGCCGCGCCCCGTGGCGCCGGCACCGCCCACGGCCGCTGCGCCGCCCCCGCCCGCACCGCCGCCGGTGGTCGAGATCGAGATCGACGCCGCCGCCATGACCGCCGTGCTGCTGGCCGCCGCGCGCGACGGCGTGCCCTTCTGCGAAGAGTGCGAGAAGGCTCGCAAGGAACGCGAGGCGCAGCCCGCCTGATGGACGCCGCCCGCCACGACCGCATCCACGCCGCCCTGTGGCCGCCCGCAGCACCCGGCGCGCGCCCACTGGGTGTGTGGGC
>JANPMR010000239.1:0-5272 GCA_031427055.1 Rubrivivax sp. | reverse complement strand
TCGATGGGCGCTTGGGCGCGAAAGGTGATGCTCATCAGCTTGGGGCCGGCGTCGATCTTGAGCACGCCGTAGGGCTTGGCCAGCACGCGCAGGCGGTGGGTGTCGAAGAGCGTCTGGCCTTGTGTCGGCAGCTTGCCGAAGCGGTCGGTGATTTCTTCGAGCAGGTTGTCGATGGCCTCGGGCTTCTCGGCCGACGCCAGCCGCTTGTACAGGTTGAGCCGCGTGTGCACGTCGCCGCAGTAGGCGTCGGGCAGCAAGGCGGGGGCGTGCAGGTTGATCTCGGTGGTGGCGGCCATCGGGTTGAGCAGATCGGGTTCGCGCCCGGCGCGCAGCGAACGCACCGCTTCGGCCAGCATGTCGTTGTAGAGCTGGAAGCCGATCTCCATCATGTTGCCGCTCTGTTTCTCCCCCAGCACCTCGCCGGCGCCGCGGATCTCCAGGTCGTGCATCGCGAGGTAGAACCCGGAACCCAGCTCTTCCATGTCCTGGATGGCCTGCAGCCGCTGCCCGGCCTGCTTGGTCAGGCCCTGCACATCCGGCACCAGCAGATAGGCATAGGCCTGGTGGTGGCTGCGGCCGACGCGCCCGCGCAACTGGTGCAGTTGCGCCAGGCCAAACTTGTCGGCGCGGCTCATGACGATGGTGTTGGCCGTGGGCACATCGATGCCGGTTTCGATGATGGTGCTGCACAGCAGCAGGTTGTGGCGCTGGGCGACAAAGTCGCGCATCACGCGTTCCAGCTCGCGCTCGGGCATCTGGCCGTGAGCGATGGCGATGCGCGCCTCGGGCACCAGCTCGGCCAGCTTCTGGCGCCGGTTCTCGATCGTCTCGACTTCGTTGTGCAGGAAGTAGACCTGGCCGCCGCGCTTCAACTCGCGCAGCACGGCCTCGCGGATGACGCCGCTGCCTTCGGTGCGCACAAAAGTCTTGATGGACAGCCGGCGCTGCGGCGCGGTGGCGATCACGCTCAAATCGCGCAGGCCTTCGAGCGCCATGCCCAGCGTGCGCGGGATCGGCGTGGCCGTCAGGGTCAGCACGTCGACCTCGGCGCGCAGCGCCTTCATGGCCTCTTTGTGGCGCACGCCAAAGCGGTGTTCTTCGTCGATGACGAGCAGGCCCAGGCGCGCGAATTTCACGTCTGACGACAGCAGCTTGTGCGTGCCGACGACGATGTCCACCGTGCCGTCGGCGATGCCCTCCAGCGCGACCTTCACTTCCTTGGGGCTGCGAAAGCGCGACAGCTCGGCGATCTTCACCGGCCACTTGCCGAAGCGGTCCACCAGCGTCTGGAAATGCTGCTCGGCCAACAGCGTGGTCGGTGCCAGGATGGCCACCTGCTTGCCGCCGTGCACGGCCACGAAGGCGGCGCGCAGCGCGACCTCGGTCTTGCCAAAGCCGACATCGCCGCAAACCAGGCGGTCCATCGGCTTGGGCGACACCATGTCCTGGATCACGGCGTGGATGGCGGCGCGCTGGTCGGCGGTTTCCTCGAAGCCGAAGGACGTTGCAAAGGCTTCGTAGTCTTGCGGGCTGAAGCGGTGCGCGAAGCCCTCGCGCGCCGCGCGGCGCGCGTAGAGGTTCAGCAGCTCGGCAGCAGTGTCGCGAACCTGCTCGGCCGCCTTGCGCCGCGCCTTGTCCCACTGCGCACTGCCCAGCCGGTGCAGCGGCGCCTCCTCGGCACTCACGCCCGTATAGCGGCCGATCAGGTGCAGATGCTCCACCGGCACGTACAGCATGCCCTTGTCCGCGTACTCCAGGTGCAGGAATTCCGACGCACCGCCATCCTCACCATTCGCGATGTCGATGTTGACCAGCCCCTGGTAGCGCCCGATGCCGTGGTTGATGTGCACCACCGGGTCGCCGATCTTCAGCTCCGACAGGTCGCGGATCAGCGCGTCGACGCTGCTGACCTGCTCTTGCTTGCGCCGTTTGCGCGCCTGCGGCGTGGTGGCGAAGAGCTCGGTCTCGGTGACGAACTGGATCGAGATCTTCTCGTCCGCTTCGTGCCAGTGGAAGCCCTCGGCCAGTGGCGCCGCGGCGATGGCCACCTTCTCGGGGCCGGTGATGAACTCTTCCAGCGTGTCGACCGCCGGCACGCTGATGCCGTGGTCGCGCAGCAGCTCCAGCAGGCTCTCGCGGCGGCCGTCGCTCTCGGCCAGCAGCAGCACGCGGTGGGGCGTGGTCGCGATGTGGCGCTCCAGCGGCCCCATCGGGTCGGTGCCGCCGCGCTCCAGCGACAGATCGGGCAGCGGCCGCGCCCACGGCAGCGGCTCCGATCCCCGCATGGACAGCGTGGCGTGCGCCTGCGTGCGGCCGAAGAACTCCTCGGCCGGCATGAAGATCGCCGGTGGCGGCAGCAGCGGCCGCTCGGGGTCGTGCTGCAAGAAGCGGTGGCGTTCGCGGGTGTCGATCCAGAAGCGCTCCAACGCCTCGTCGACCTTGCCGTGCAGCACGAGACTGGCCCCCAGGCTCGCTTCACTCGCCACCCCCCGGGGGGGCTGTCCCGCGCCGGGAGACCCGGACGCGGGACGCGCCTGCTCTCCCAGGTAATCAAAGATGGTGCCCGGCGCATCGAAGAAGAGCGGCAGGTAGTACTCGATGCCGCCGCTGGCGATGCCGGTGCCGATGTCCTTGTAGACGCGTGAGCGCGTCGGGTCGCCCTCGATCTGCTCGCGCCAGCGGGCGCGAAAGGCGGTGCGCGCGGCGTCGTCCATCGGGAACTCGCGGCCCGGCAGCAGCCGCACCTCGGGCACCGGGTACAGGCTGCGCTGGGTGTCGGGGTCGAAGGTGCGGATGCTGTCGACCTCGTCGCCAAACAGGTCGACACGGTAGGGCACCAGGCTGCCCATCGGAAACAGATCGATGAGGCCGCCGCGCACGGCATATTCGCCGGGCGACACCACTTGGCTCACGTGCTGGTAGCCGGCCAGCGTGAGCTGCGACTTCAGCTTGGCTTCATCGAGCCGGCTCTTGTGCTTGAAGTTGAAGGTCGTGCCGGCCAGGAAGGACGGCGGCGCCAGCCGCGTGAGCGCCGTGCTGGCCGGCATCAGCACCACGTCGACATCGCCGCTGTGGATGCGCCACAGCGTGGCCAGGCGCTCGCTGATGAGATCCTGGTGCGGGCTGAAGGTGTCGTAGGGCAGCGTCTCCCAGTCCGGGAACACGGCCACGCGCAGGCCGGGCTCGAAGAAGGGCAACTCGTCGGCCAGGCGCGGCGCGTCCGAGGGCTCGGCGGTGAACACCGCCAGCAGCCGCTTGGCGTTGGCATGGCTGCGCGCCAGCCGCGCCAGCAGCAGGGCATCGCCCGAACCGACGGGGCGGGGCAGCACGAAGCGCTTGCCGGGTGCGATGGAAGGCAGTTGCATCAAGAGCCGAAATAGGAAACCGCCCCGGCGCGGCTGCGGCGGGGCGTGGAGTGGGGGATTCTAGAATCGAGCCACTCATGACCGATGACCCGCGTTCCTTTGCCCTCGTGCCCTGTGCTGGCCTGGGGCAGCGTGCCGGCACGGCGGGCCCGAAGCAGTACGAGCTGCTGTGCGGCAAGGCCGTCGTGGCGCACACCTTGAGCGCGCTGGCTGCGGTGCCGCAACTGCACGCCGTCTTGGTGGTGCTGGCGCCCGATGACGACCGCTTCGAGTCCGCCGCGCCGGCCTTCATCGGCGAGCGCGCGTGGGTGGCGCGTTGCGGCGGTGCCACGCGTGCCGCCACGGTCACCGCCGGCCTGGCCGCACTGCGCGATCGCGGCGCGCGCGATGGCGACTGGGTGCTCGTGCACGACGCGGCCCGCTGCCTGCTGCGGCCGGCCTGGGTGCAGCGCCTGATCGAGGCCTGCGCTGACGACGCGGTTGGCGGCCTGCTGGCCTTGCCCATCGCCGACACGCTGAAGGACGAGCGCGACGGCCGCGTGAGCGCCACCGTGCCGCGCGCCGGCAAGTGGGCCGCGCAGACGCCGCAGATGTTCCGCCTGGGCCTGCTGCAACGGGCGCTGGCTGCGGCCGGGGCCGGCATCACCGACGAGTCCAGCGCCATCGAAGCGCTGGGCCTGGCGCCCAAGCTGGTGCCGGGCGAGATCGAGAACCTCAAACTCACCTGGCCGGCCGATTTCGCGCTGGCCGAACGGCTGCTGGAGACGCGATGAACCTGAGCAACTTGCGCATCGGCGAGGGCTGGGACACGCATCAACTTGTCACCGGCCGCCCGCTGGTGCTGGGCGGCGTGACCATCCCGCACAGCCACGGGCTGCTGGGCCACAGCGACGCGGATGCACTGCTGCACGCCATCACCGACGCGCTGCTCGGCGCGGCCGCGCTGGGCGACATCGGGCGGCATTTTCCGGATACCGACGCGGCTTTCCGCGGTGCCGACTCGGTCGCGCTGCTGCAAGAGGCCGTGCGGCGGGTCGTCGCGGCGGGCTACCAGGTGATCAACATCGACAGCACCCTCATCGCCCAGGCGCCAAAGCTCGCGCCGCACATCCCGGCCATGTGCAAGTGCATCGCCACGGCGCTGGCGCTGCCGCTGGACGCCGTCAACGTGAAGGCCAAGACGGCCGAAAAGATGGGTCCGGTAGGCGAGGGCCGCGCCATCGAGGCGCGCGCGGTGTGCCTGCTGCTGCGCCAGGAGCCCGATCGGCCTTGACGCGGCTTGCTGCGAGAGTCAGGCGCTCGTTGTCTCGGGTACTGGCACGACGCTTCGGTGCAGCAGGCCGTTGCGCCGGCGGTAGTCCAGCAACTCGGCGCCGCCGTCACCTTCGATGACGATGCTGTCGACGGGCCCGAAGACCTGGCGCAACTCGTCTGGCGTGCAGGTGGGCAGGTAGACGCGCAGCACGCGTGGGTCGTAGTAACGGAACAACATTTTCTTGCCGGCCTCGTCCTGCACACGCAGGATGGTGCGCAGGTGCGGGCGCAGGTTGGCCGGGTCGTCGATGCGCATGAAAATGCCCCAGCTCTGCCCCCAGCCTTCATCGAGCAGACGGTTCGTGAAACGGTGGCCGGGCAGCAACTCCACCAGCTGCGGCGACGCCATCTCGAGCTCGCGTGAGCGCACGCCGGCAAACAGGCAGCGGTACTCCAGGCGTGACTCGATCAGCGCGAGGTGGATGCGCGGGTCGCGCGCGCCGTCGAGCACGGCCCACACACCCAGTGGGCGCGCGCCGGGTGCTGCGGGCGGCCACAGGGCGGCGTGGATGCGGTCGTGGCGGGCGGCGTCCATCAGGCGGGCTGCGCCTCGCGTTCCTTGCGAGCCTTCTCGCACTCTTCGCAGAAGGGCA
>JANPMR010000238.1:0-1986 GCA_031427055.1 Rubrivivax sp. | reverse complement strand
GGCGAGGCCCTGGTGCGACCGGCAGGAATCGAACCTGCGACGTGGCCTTCGGAGGGCCGCATGATATCCACTTCACCACGGTCGCCAGGTGGACTGCGGATTCTAGCGCCGCGTGGCGCGAGCTCACTTGCGAGCCCACTTGTCCGGCCCGTTTGCGCTGGGCCCCAACCCTATAATCTGCCGGCTTTTGCCTGTTCAGACCCGAGGAATCCATGAGCGACCCGCACTCCAGCGCGCCCCACGACGACGCCCCGCACGAGGGCCCGATCCGCACGCCCAAGCAATTGGTGGCCGCCGTCGTGGCGTCGTTCGTCGTGCCGATCGTGATCATCATCCTGCTCGTCAATTTCGTCGACTTCGGCGCCAAGCCGTCGGCCGGCAGCGATGGCTTGGGCGCCGAGGCCGTGGCCAAGCGGCTGCAGCGCGTGGGCTCGATCGAGATCCGGGATGAGGCGAACCCGGGCCCGCTGCGCGCAGGTGAGCAGGTCTACCAGGCCCAGTGCGGCGCCTGCCATGCCGCCGGCGCCGCGGGCGCACCCAAGCTCGGCGAGGTCGGCGCCTGGGCCGTGCGCGTGAAGACGGGCTACGACGCGTTGCTGGGTTCTGCGCTCAAGGGCAAGGGCGCGATGGCGGCGCAAGGCGGCGGCGACTTCAGCGATGTCGAAATCGGCCGCGCCGTGGTTTACATGGCCAATCAGGGCGGTGCCAAGTTTGCCGAGCCGCAGGCGCCTGCCGCCGCCTCGGCCGCCAGCCCATCCAAGTAGTCGAAGCGGCACCCACACAGTGAAAAGGCCGCCCTCGGGCGGCCTTCTTTTAGGGCGGGCGCTAGCACGTTCAGTCGGCTGGCCGACGGCGGCGCAACGCCACAGCGATGGCGATCAGGCCGGCAGTCAGCATCACATACGTGTCCGGCTCGGGCACGGGCACCGCGGCGAAGCTGAAACGCAGCTCATTTTGGTACTGCGTCGCCGACGGAATCGACTTCACGGTGCTGCCCGGCTGCGCGGTCAGCGTCAGTTGCACGCCGCTGAAGCTCAGACTGTGGAACGATGTCGGGAACGCCACCGTCTCGCTGAAGTAGCCCAGTGTCGATCCTGGCGACGCGGGAACGATCAAGCGGTCCATGTCGGCCGCTACCGCGACTGGCGCGCCGCCATCGACACGCAGCATGCCGGTCAGGCGTGCTGTTGTGGTACCCGCGACGGCCTCCGAGAAGATGATGTCGCCCAGGAAGATATGCGCACCCGACAGCGCCCAGCCGGCGCCGCCCGTCACGGTGACGTCGGGCAGCGCAAAGGTGGCGGTGCCGCCGATGACACGCAGGTCGGCCGGCACGCCCCACGAGAAACCGTAACGGTCGCTGCCCAGGGACCGCGCCCCGCTGGTCGAACCGAAGGCGGTCGCGGCGTCGTAGCTGATCGCCGCGACGGTGCCGTTGGGGGCCGCCGTGATGTTGAAGGTCTGCAGCGCGTGGGCCGACAGGGCCGTCAAGAGGCTGGCCACGGCGGCTGCCGAACGGGTGAAGTGATGGAACTTCATGGGCAGCCTCCTTTCGTGCAACGGGGTCGACCAGACAGGCGCCAACATGGCGCGCTTGTGTGTCGAACTGTATCCTTGCTGTGGCGCCAACCCCTGCCGGGTGTCGAGAGATTGTTCACGGTCTCGCGACGGCCGTGTCAGCTTGGCTGCGGCTGGAGCTGGAACCCGAACCGCCCTGGCATCTCGGCAAACGCCAGCGCCAGCGGCTGCCAGTGGCCGAGCTCGACGGCATCGGCGGCTGGCCCCATGTCTGCGGTATGAACCAGGCCGAAGCCGATGTCGCAATGCAAGAACAGGCGGCCAGCTTCGTCGAGCCAGCTCGACAGCACCTGCGCAGCCGCACCGGTGTGCGAGCACGGCTCGGCCCGCCCCGGATGCAATCGCCAGACATGGGGTGCCGCCTCGAGCGCCACGTAGACGCGCTGCGGCCCGTTCTGAAAAAACCAG
>JANPMR010000237.1:0-1868 GCA_031427055.1 Rubrivivax sp. | reverse complement strand
CCGAGCTCGAACGGCAACTGGCCCTCAAGGGCGATGTGCCGCCCTGGGTGGTCGACCGCAGCCTGCGCAACCTGCTCATCGACGTCACCGGCAACACGCATCGCAGCGAGTTCTGCATCGACAAGATGTACTCGCCCGACGGCCCCACCGGCCGCCTGGGCCTGCTGGAGTTGCGTGCCTTCGAGATGCCGCCGCATGCGCGCATGAGCCTGGCGCAGCAACTGCTGCTGCGCACGCTGGTGTCGTGGTTCTGGCGCCAGCCCTACAAGAGCCGCAGCAGCACGCGCATGACGCGCTGGGGCACGGCGCTGCACGATCGCTTCATGCTGCCGAGCTTTGTGCGCATGGACTTCGACGACGTGATGGCCGAGCTGCGCGGCGCCGGCTATGCCTTCGACGACGCCTGGTTTGCGCCGCACTTCGAGTTCCGCTTTCCGCTCATCGGCCAGACAGCCACCGCAGGCATCGAGCTCACGCTGCGCAGCGCGCTCGAACCCTGGCACGTGATGGGCGAAGAGGGCGCGCCCGGCGGCACGGCGCGCTATGTCGATTCGTCGCTCGAGCGGCTGGAGGTCAAGGTGACCGGCTTCAACGGCAACCGCCACATCGTCACCGCCAATGGCCGCGCGCTGCCGCTGCAGCCCACCGGCCGCGTCGGCGAGTACGTCTGCGGCGTGCGCTACCGGGCCTGGCAGCCGCCCTCGGCGCTGCACCCGAGCATCGGCGTGCACGCGCCGCTCACCTTCGACATCGTCGACCGCTGGCTGCAGCGCTCGCTGGGTGGTTGCCAGTACCACGTGGCGCATCCGGGCGGCCTCAGCCACGAAGACTTCCCGGTCAACGCCTACACGGCCGAGAGTCGGCGGCTGGCGCGCTTCTTCCGCTACGGGCATACGCCAGGGCAGATGAACGTCGCACCGGCGACGCCAAGCCTGGAAACGCCGTTCACGCTCGACCTGCGCCGCAGCTGAGGCCGTGCCTTCACAAAGCCAGAGCCAAAGCCAGAGCCAAGGCGCGCTGCCCTTCGACCGCATGCCCGGGCAGGGCAACGCGGCGGCGCAGCTGCTGGCCAGCCGCGCGCTGCCGGCCGAGGCCGGCTGGTGGGACGAACTGCGCGACGCGCAGGGCGTCTTGCGGCCGCGCTGGCAGCGTTTTGCGCAGGCCATGCCGGCGCCGGCCAGCGGTGTGGACCTGGCTGACGACCTGGGCCGCCGCGTCACCCAGGTGGCACAGCGCATCGCGCTGGACGGCGTCACGCACAACGTCTTCAACAGCGACGCCGGTGGCGGCGTGGCCAGCCGGCCGTGGTCGCTCGAACTGCTGCCGCTGCTCATCGAGCCCGCCGAATGGGCGCAGATCGAGGCCGGCGCGGTGCAGCGCGCCGAACTGCTCGAGCGCATGCTGGCCGATCTCTACGGCCCGCAGCGTCTGCTGCATGAAGGCCTGCTGCCGCCGGCGCTGCTGCTGCGCCACCCCGGCTGGCTGCGCCCGATGCGCGGCGTCGAGCCACCCGGCGGGCTGCGTCTTTTCATCGTCGCCTTCGACATCGCGCGCGGCCCGGATGGCCGCTGGTGGCAGGTGGCCCAGCGCACGCAGGGGCCCTCGGGCCTGGGCTATGTGCTGCACAACCGGCTCGTCATTTCGCGCCAGTTTCCGGATGCCTTTCGTGACTTGCGGGTGCAGCACATCGCCAGCTCGTACCGGCGTCTGCTGGACACCTTGGAGCAGGCCGCGCGCGGGGTGTCGCGCCGTGCCGGCGACGGCGAGACGCCGCGCGTCGTGCTGCTCACGCCGGGCCCGTACAGCGAGACCTACTTCGAGCACGCCTACCTGGCGCGCTACCTGGGCCTGCCGCTGGTCGAGGGCGG
>JANPMR010000236.1:0-11866 GCA_031427055.1 Rubrivivax sp. | reverse complement strand
GACGGGAAGATCATGTCCGGCGTGGACGTGGCGACGATGATCAGGTCGACGTCATCGGCGCTGCGCCCGGCGGCTTGCAGCGCATGGCGGCAGGCGTGCAGGGCGAGGTCGCTGCTGTTGACGCCGTCGTCGGCGAAGTGGCGGGCGCGGATGCCGGTGCGCTCGACGATCCAGGCGTCGCTGGTCTCGACGCCGCGCGCGGCCAGCAGGGCCGTCATGTCGTCATTCGACAAGCGCCGCGGCGGCAAGTGGCTGCCAGTGCCGGTGATGCGCGCGTAGCGAGGTGCCGAGGGCGAGGGGTTGGTCATGCCGCTTGTTGTGCGCCGGCCTCGCCCGCAGGCGTGGCTTGCAGCCGGGACTGCACGGCGGCGCCGATGCGATCGTGCACGCGGTCGAGAAGCCGGTTGCGCGCGGCATCATAAGCCCGCGCCAGCGCGTTCTCGAAGGCCAGCGCGTCGGCCGAACCGTGGCTCTTGAAGACCAGGCCGCGCAAGCCCAACAAGGCTGCACCGTTGTAGCGGCGCGGGTCGACGCGGTGCTTGAAGCGCTGCAGCACCGGCATCGCCACCAGCGCGGCCAGTTTGGTGAGCGGCCCGCGCGTAAATTCTTGCTTGATGAAGTCGCTCATCATCGAGGCCAGGCCTTCGCTGGTCTTGAGCAACACGTTGCCGACAAAGCCGTCGCAGACCACGACGTCGGCCGTGCCCTTGAAGATGTCGTTGCCTTCAACGTTGCCGTGAAAGCGGATCAGCCCCATGTCGCCTGCCGCGCGCAGCACCTCGCCGGCGCGCTTGATGGTGTCGCTGCCCTTGATGGCTTCTTCGCCGATGTTGAGCAAGCCCACGCTGGGCTCTGGCTTGCCCTCGACCGCGGCGACGAGTGCGCTGCCCATGATCGCAAACTGCAACAGATGCTCGGGCGTGCAGTCGACATTGGCGCCGAGGTCGAGCACGGTGGTGTAGCCGTCCAATCGGTTCGGCATGACGGCGGCGATGGCCGGCCGGTCGATGCCGTCGAGCGTCTTGAGCAGATAGCGCGCCAGCGCCATCAGCGCGCCGGTGTTGCCAGCGGACACACAAGCGTCGGCGCCGCCGTCCTTGAGCTGATGAATGGCCACGCGCATCGACGAGTCGCGCTTGCGACGCAAGGCGACCTCGATCGGGTCGTCCATCGTCACCACTTCGGTGGCCAGCACCGGCGTGCAGCGGGCCCAGCCCTTTGCCGGGGCCAGCGCCTGGGCCGTGCCAACAAGCAGCAACTCGGCCTGCGGGTGCTTGACGAGAAAGGCGCGGCAGGCCGGCAAGATGATCGGCGCGCCGTGGTCGCCGCCCATGCAGTCGACGGCGATGCGCACGACAGACAGCGGGGGCCTGCTCGCGGCGTTCAAGGCGTCAGCAGCCACGGCAATCAGGCAACGAGGCGGCCAAAGGCAGCCGCCGCCGACACGCTCAGGCGTCGACCTTGGTCTTCAGGACCTTGCGGCCACGGTAGAAGCCGGTTGGGCTGATGTGGTGGCGCATGTGCACCTCGCCGGTGGTGGGCTCGATGCCGGTGCCGGGCGCGGCCACGGCGTTGTGCGAGCGATGCATGCCGCGCTTGGAAGGCGACTTTTTGTTCTGCTGAACGGCCATGAAAATCTCCTGGAGTCGGCTGCAGAGTGGCGGCGTGGCCGCGCGCAGACAGACTCAACGCTGAACGCGGCGGATCGCCACCCCATGGGACACATCGGGCTCAAACCGTCGCAAAGCCTGCAAGTATAGCACTGCCCCTTTGGCGGACTTCACTCGCCTTCTGGTTCGCCGCGGCTGGCGGCGCTGCGCAAGGCCGCCAGCTTGGCGAACGGGTTGGGCGCCGCCTCCTCGGCCAGCGGCGCGGTGGCCATCGGCAACGGCTGCGGACATTCGCCCTCGTGGCGCGGCACGATCGGCAGGGCCAGGATCAACTCGTCCTCCAGCAGGTCCAGAAGGTCCAGCCGCGCGGGCAGCTCGAGCACGTCGTCGTCGATCTCTTCGTCCAGCCGCGCCGCGTCTTGCTCGTTGCGCACGAAGCGGAAGCGCCGGTCCACGGCCAGTGTCTGGCGCATGGCCTGCAGGCAGCGTTGGCACTGCAGCGTGACCTCGGCCTGCGCGCTCAGGTGCAACCAGCGCTCGGCGTCACCGCCGGTCACTGGCTTTTGACTGGCCTGCGCCGACCACGCAGCGTCGGCATCGGCGGCGGATGAGCCGAACAGGCTGCCGCCCAGGCGCGACAGATCGGTCAGCCGCAGGCTGCCCTTCAGCAACTCGCCGTCACGGCACAGTGTCGCGATGTCAAGCGTGCGGGGATTGATCCGTTCGCGCATGGCTCAGGCCGGCCCGTGACGGGCAAACAACGGCGCCGCCGGGTCAGAGCCGGTCGATTCATACAGGGTGCACATGCGCGGCAGTGTAGCGAGCAGCCGCGGCGACAATTCCGGGCATGTCCCTTGCCCCATCGCCGCCGCTGATCCTGGCCTCGACCTCGCGCTATCGCCGCGAGCTGCTGACCCGCTTGCGCATCCCGTTCGAGGTCGTCTCGCCCGATGTCGACGAGACACCGCTGCCCGGCGAGGCACCGGCGGCACTGGCGCAGCGCCTGGCGCTGGCCAAAGCACGCGCGGTGGCCCTGCAGCGGCCCGACGCCGTGGTGATTGGATCGGACCAGGTGGCCGATCTCGACGGCCAACCCATCGGCAAGCCCGGCACCCACGAGCGCGCCACCGCGCAACTGCGGCTCATGCGCGGGCGCAGCGTCGTCTTCCACACCGCCGTGTCTGTGGTGCGCGGCGACACCGGCTTCGCACGCACGCTGCTGGCGCCGGTGACGGTGCGTTTTCGCGACCTGACCGACGCAGAGATCGAGCGCTACTTGCGCCTGGAGCAGCCCTACGACTGCGCCGGCAGCGCCAAGTGCGAGACGCTGGGCATTGCGCTGCTCGACGCCATCGACAGCGACGACCCTACGGCCCTGGTCGGGCTGCCGCTGATCCGCACCTGCGAACTGCTGCGCCAGGCCGGGCTCGACCCGCTTGTCTCATGACCGCCACCACTGGCGCCCTGCTGCTGATGCCCAACGCACTGGACCTGGGCGCCGCCGAAGTGCCCTTGACCGACGTGCTGCCGGCCGGCGTGATCCAGCGCGCCGCCGCGCTGACCCACTGGGCCGCCGAGGACGCGCGCAGCGCCCGCGCCTTCCTCAAGCGCGTGGGCGCCATCACACCGCTGGCCGCGCCGCTGCAGGCCATCGCCATCACCGAGTTGCCGCGGCCGCGCAAGGGCAGTCGCGAGCCCGTGCCCACCGCCGAATGGCGCGCGCTGCTGCAACCCGCAATTGATGGCCACGACTTGGGCCTGATCTCCGAGGCCGGCCTGCCCGCCGTGGCCGACCCCGGCGCGCTGCTGGTGGCCGCGGCGCACGAGGCCGGCGTGCCGGTCGTCGCGCTGCCCGGGCCCAGCTCGCTGTTGCTGGCACTGGCCGCCAGCGGCATGAACGGCCAGAGCTTCGCCTTCGTCGGCTATCCGCCGCAAGACGTGGCCGCGCGCACGGCACGGCTCAAAGAACTGGAGGCGCTGTCAAGGCGCCTGCAGCAAACGCAGATCCTGATCGAGACACCCTACCGCAACGCCGCTTTATTGGCGGCCATGCTCGAAGCTTTGGCGCCCGGCACACGGCTGTCGATCAGTTGCGGCCTGACGCTTGCTGCGGGCTGGACGCGCAGTGATCGCGTCGCCGGCTGGCGCGCCAGGCCGGTCCAGATGCCAGACCGGCTGCCCGCGGTGTTTTGCGTGCTGGCCGGTTGAGCGCGTCAGCGCTCGCCGCCCAGCAGCGACGCCACCTTCTTCTTGGGGCGGATGTTGGGCGACAGGCCGCGGGTAGGCAACGGCATGCCGGCCTTGACGGTGGCTTCCCAAGACGCTGAAGCGGCAGCGCCGCTGGCCTCGTAGGGCTTGTCGAAGAACGGGTCAGATGCGGGCGCACGGCTGCGCGGACGCTCGGCGACATAAACCTGGGTGTCTCGCTCGCGCTCACGCTCTCGCGTCGGGCCCGGTGCGGGTTCGCGAACGGACTCCGGCGCCTGCTGCCGATCACCGTCTTCGTCATCACGACGGCGCGGCGGGCGACGCGGACGGTCGTCCTCGAGCTCGAAGGGCTCGAGCTCGATCTTCTTCTTGATGAGCCGCTCGATGTCCGCGACCATGCGCGTGTCGTCGCGCGTCACCAGCGTGACGGCCAGGCCAGACGCCCCGGCGCGGCCGGTGCGGCCGATGCGGTGCACGTAGTCTTCGGCGTGGAAGGGCACGTCGAAGTTGAAGACCGCCGGCAAATCCGTGATGTCCAGGCCGCGCGCGGCCACGTCGGTGGCCACCAGCAGGTCGACCTCGCCGGCCTTGAAGGCGGCCAGCGCCTTGAGCCGCTCGTCCTGGCTCTTGTCGCCGTGCAGGGCCTGCGTCTTCAGGCCGTCGCGCTCGAAAGATCGCGCCAGGCGGGCGCAGCCGATCTTGGAATTGACGAAGATCAGCGCCTGCGACAGCGCGCGCGTCTTGAGCAGTTGGCGCACCACGGCACGCTTGTCGTCGTCGGTGACGCTGTAGAAGCGCTGTTCGACATTGGTGGCCGTGGCGTTGGGCCGCGCCACTTCGACCAGCACCGGATCCTGCAGGTAGCTGTTGGCCAGACGCCTGATCTCGGGCGAGAAAGTGGCGCTGAAGAGCAGCGTCTGGCGCGCCTTCGGCAGGTAGCTCAGGATGCGCTGCAGGTCGGGCAGGAAGCCGATGTCGAGCATGCGGTCGGCTTCATCCAGCACCACGTACTCAACGTGGTTGAGCACCGCGTTCTTGGCCTCGATGTGGTCGAGCAGGCGCCCTGGCGTGGCGATCAGCACCTCGACGCCGGCCTTCAGCGCCAGCGTCTGCGGCTTCATGTCGATGCCGCCAAAGACCACCGTGGAGCGCAACATCGTGTGCTTGGCGTAGGTCTTGACGTTGTTGGCCACCTGGTCGGCCAGTTCGCGCGTGGGCGCCAGCACCAGCGCACGCACCGGGTGGCGGGCCGGCGACATGCTGGCGTTTTCGTGGCGCAGCATCTTTTGCAGCAGCGGGATGGTGAAGGCCGCCGTCTTGCCGGTACCGGTTTGCGCCGCGCCCATCACGTCGCGCCCGGCCAGCACGATGGGGATGGCCTTGGCCTGGATGGGCGTCATGCCGGTGTAGCCCGATTCGGCCACGGCACGCAGCAGCTTGGGGTCCAGCGGCAAGGTGTTGAAGAGCGGCGGCACAACGGCCGGGGCGTCGGGGCTGGCGACAATGCCAGCGTCAAGGGGTTCGGTCATATGCGCTGATTATCCGCGTCCGGCAAGGAACGCGGCGGCACGGCCCGAAAACGCAGCCAGCGTGGCGACTTGAAACGCACGATGCGCCAATACAAAACCACGTAAGACACCACGAACAACAGCAGTGCCGCCAGCAGCATGGGCGTGTTGTCCCAGAACAGCATGGCCGGCACCACCGACAACATGCACAGCAGCCACAGGTAGGGCGATGTCATCGAGTTGCGCCGTGTCAGCGCCTTGGCACTGCGGCTGCCCACGGCCCAGCGCATCACGCGGCGGTAAATCAGCGAATGCAGGTGGATGCCGTCGGGCATGCTGGGTGGCACATCGCGCAAAAAACGCCGCCGGTAAATGGAAAACACCGTCTCGAAGACCGGGTAAATGCACACCAGCAGCGGAAAGATAGGCGACACGTCGGGGTTGCGAACCAACAACAGAATCGACAGCTCGGCCACCAGAAAGCCCAGGAAATAGGCGCCGCCATCACCCAGAAAGATCAGCCCGGCGGGGAAATTCCAGATGAAAAAGCCCAGCACCGCACCCATGCCTGCCAGTGCCAGGGTCGCCACCAGGGTGTCGCCAACCTGGAAGGCCACGTAGGCCAGGGCCGCCAGCATGATGACCACGCACATCGACGCCAGGCCGTTGAAGCCGTCGATGATGTTCACCGAATTGGCGATGCCAGCCACCGCCAGCACGGTGACGAAAACGGCACCCGCCGGCCAGGACACGATCCAGTCCAGGCCGGGAATGTGTGTCTGCTGAATCAGCGCATCCAGCAGCCAGATCGCCAGCACCGCCGACACCGCGGTGGCCAGCAAGCGCCAGCGTGCCGAGACGGTCTTGGTCAGGTCTTCGAGCAGGCCGGTGGCAAAGGCCGGTACGGCACAGATCATCAAGGTCAGCCCGGTGTGCAGGCCCGATGCCCCCTCGCGCCAGTCTGCATACAGTGCTGCGGCCAGCATGCTGGCCGCAATGCCCACGCCGCCGACGCGCGGCACGGGGATGGCGTGAAATTTCTGCGGTCCGCTCAGGTCGTGGTCGGCCGATTGGCGCCACGGGCCCTTGGCCAGGCGCACCAGCAGCAGCGTCAGCGCGGCTGAAAGCAAGAAAGAGAGCATCAATATGTTCACGCGGGCATTCTAACTTTTGACTTTCGGCGCACCCGTGTTGCTTCATGTAAATGAATGATGCGATTGGTGCGCCGCGGCTCGCACAAGTCAGCCCGCTAGAATGCCGCGCTTCCTCACACCGAGCCCGGCTCGCGTGTACCGACTGCGCACTGTCGGTACCGTGGCTGCTCTATACATGCAACCCTGCGGTAGTTTTCTTGCGCGCGCCGCGGCGCTGCTCATCGTCGTACTGGCATGCAGCCCGTGGCCAACAGCGCACGCCCAATCGGGCGCCACCAGTGGACCCGAGCCCGCGGGCGGTCCCATCCGACTGCGCCAACCCCAGCAAGCACCCCAGACGCCCGCTAACGCGGCGCCGCCGCCGGGCACGCAGACGCCCGACGACACCCGCGGCGATGCACGGGCTGAACCGATGGACCGCGCGCCGCGCTACCGCCCGGGTGAGTTCGAGCTTTATATCCAAGGCGTCACGGGCGACGCCAACACACGCCGCTTCGGCAGCGAATTTGTCATCGACGCTGCGTCGACACGCAGCATCGCGCAAGACACCAGCCCACAAGTTCCCGCGGACTACAAGGTGGCCCCGGGCGACGAGCTGCTGGTTTCGATCTGGGGGTCCGTCGACGCCGACCTGCGCCTCGTGGTGGACCGCACCGGCCGCGTGAACATCCCCCGCGTAGGCAGCGTGGTCGTCAGCGGCCTGCAAGTACCGGACGTGGCCAGCGCCATCGAGCGCCAGGCGCGGCGCGTGTTCAAGAACTTCGAGATCAACGTCTCGCTGGGTCAGCTGCGCAACATCCGCGTCTTCGTCACCGGTTTTGCCGTGCGGCCGGGCGCCTACACGGTCAGCAGCCTGTCGACGCTGTCCACCGTGGTCTTCGGTCGCTCGGGCGGGCCGTCGGCCTCGGGCAGCTTTCGTGACATCGAACTGCGCCGCGCGGGCCGTACCGTGGCCAAGCTGGACCTGTACGACCTGATGCTGTTCGGCCGGCGCGACGCCGACCAGCCCATCCAGTCCGACGACGTCATCCACATCGGCCCCATCGGCCGCCAAGTGGCCTTGATCGGCAGCGTCAACAAGCCGGCCATCTTTGAAGTCCGCGACAACGAGTCGCTGACCGACCTGCTGCGCATGGGTGGCGGCTTCAACTCGGTGGCCGACCGCAGCCGCGTGGCGGTCGAACGTGTCAGCGAACGCAACGACCGCCGCGTGCGCCAACTCGCGTTGCCGGCCGACGCCACGGCGCCGCTGGATGCGGGCGACCTGGTGCGCACCTTCAGCGCCATCGACGCCGTGCTGCCGCTGCAACGCCAGAACAAGCGCGTGCGTGTTGAAGGCGAAGTGCAGCGCCCGGGCACCTATATCCTGCCGCCCGAAAGCACAGTGGCCGACGCCCTGAAGATGGCCGGCGGTCTGACCCCAGCGGCTTACCTCTTTGGCACCGAGTTCAACCGCGAGTCGGTGCGCTCGAGCCAACAGGTGAACTACGAACGCGCCTTGCGTGACATCGAGCTGGAACTGAGCCGCAAGTCCAGTGCCGCAGGTGTGCGCAACGCCGACGAAGCCGCCGCGCAAGCCCAGCAGCAACTGGCGTCAGAACGCCTGCTGGCGCGCCTGCGCGAGTCGCGGCCCAGCGGCCGCGTGGTGCTGCAAATTCCGCCGGGGAACCCCGAATTGCCTAATCTGGCGCTCGAAGACGGCGACCGCATCTTCGTGCCCTCGCGTCCGTCCACGGTGGGCGTGTTCGGCAGCGTGTTCAATGCTGGCAGCTACCTGTTCAACGACAGCCGCAAGGTCGACGACTACCTGCGCCTGGCCGGCAGCCCCACGCGCGGCGCCGACAAGACCAGCATCTTCGTGGTGCGCGCCAACGGCAGCGTGGTCAGCGCCCAGCAGACCGAAGGCGGCTGGTTCGGCATCGGCGGCAAGGGCATCAACGACCTGGCCGCATTGCCCGGGGACACCATTTTCGTGCCCGAGGAAAGCAACAAGACCACCTTCTTGCAGTCGGCCAAGGACTGGACGCAGGTGCTGTACCAGTTGGGCTTGGGCATTGCCTCGATCAAGGTGATCTTCCCATGAGCGAGGACTCGCTTGACGCACAGGCACCGCGCGAGGCACCCGAGTTCGACCTCTTTCTGACACTGCTGCAGCGCTGGAAGCTGCTGGTGTTCGGGCCCCTGGCGGTGGGCCTGATCGCACTCGGCATCAGTTACCTCATTCCACAGACCTTCACCGCACGCACGTCGTTTCTGCCGCCGCAGCAGCAAGGTGCGGCAGCCAGCGCCTTGTCGTCGCTCGGCGCCTTGGCCAATCTGGCCGGTGGTGGTGGGGTTCGCACGCCTGCCGACCAGTTTGTGGCCCTGCTGCAAAGTGCCAACGTGCAGGACCGCGTCATCGACCAGTACAAACTGATCGAGGTGTACGACGTGCGCTACCGGGTCGATGCCAGGCGCAAGCTGAGTGAAAACGTCCGCGTGGCGCTCAGCAAGCGCGACGGCATCATCGCTGTCGAGGTCGACGACCGCAGCCCACAGCGTGCGGCCGAAATTGCCAATTCGTTCGTCGACGAACTGCAGCGGCTGACCGCCACGCTGGCCATCACCGAGGCGCAGCAGCGCCGGGTGTTCTTTGAACGACAGTTGGCGCAGACCCGCGACAAACTGACCGCGGCCCAGGTCGCCTTGCAGGCCAGCGGCTTCAATGCCGGCGCATTGAAGTCCGAGCCCCGGGCTGCGGCCGAGGCCTACGCCAAACTCAGGGCGGAAACCACGGCGGCCGAAGTGCGGCTTCAGGCGCTGCGCGGCTCGCTTGTCGACACCGCACCAGAGGTGTCGCAGCAAGTCGCGATCGTCACCGCATTGCGCGGGCAACTGGCGCGCACCGAAACCGAATCGGAAACCGCCTCGAGCGCCAACTACATCGGCAGGTTCCGCGAGTTCAAGTACCAAGAAACGCTTTTCGAGTTGTTCTCGCGGCAGTACGAACTGGCTCGCGTGGACGAGGCCCGTGAAGGCGCATTGGTCCAGGTCATCGACAAAGCTCAGCAGCCCGAACGCAAGAGCCGGCCCAAGCGCGGCAACGCCGCGGTGCTTTCAACCTTGGCCGCGGCCGCCGTGCTCGTCATGTGGGTGCTGTTGCGCCGTTGGTGGAAGGCGCTGCCCGTCGAACGCACAGAGCGCCTGCGCAGGGCCCTGGCGGCACCGTGAGCCAGACCAGCCCGGCACAGTCGTTGCGGGCCGGCGTCGATTTCAACCCAGTCAGCATGACACCCGCCGCCTCAGCAAAGTCCAGGATCGGCCGTCACACGCTGTACAACGCGCTGGGCCTGGGCTTGCCGCTGCTGGTGGCGCTGTTCACCATACCCATTCTGATCACGGGCCTGGGCGAGGCCCGATTCGGTCTGTTGACCTTGATCTGGGCGGTGGCCAGCTACTTCGGTCTGTTCGACCTGGGCCTGGGTCGTGCGCTGACGTTGCGCCTGGCTGCCACGCTGGCACGCGGGCAGGCTGCGGCCGGCCCGCTCGTGGGTACGGCGTTGGCGTTGATGCTGGCGCTCGGCGTTGCCGCAGGGGGCGTCTTGGCTATCGGCGCGTCTTGGGGCATCGACGCACTGCGCGGCGTTCCCGAGCGCGGCGAAGTGCTGCGTGCCGCACTGTGGATCGCGCTGGCCATGCCCGCCATCATTCTCACTTCGGGCTTGCGCGGCGTGCTCGAGTCGGCACACGCCTTCGGCATCGTCAATCTCATCCGTCTACCGATGGGCGTGTTCACCTTTCTGGGGCCTTTGCTGGTGCTGTGGCTGGCCGGGCCCAGACTGGACCTCATCGCCGCCGTGCTGACCGGCGGCCGGGTGGTGGCGTGCGTGGCACACGCCATCTTCGCGGCGCGGGTTCTGCCGCGCCCGTTGGGCTTGGCCTTCGACCGTACACAGGTCTTGCCACTGGCCACTGCCGGGGGCTGGCTCAGCGTCAGCAACGTGGTCAGCCCGTTCATGGGCTATGCCGACCGCTTCATCATCGGCATCCTGATCTCGGCCACGGCAGTGGCCTGGTACGCCACACCGCATGAACTGGTCAGCAAACTGTGGATCATTCCCGGCGCGTTGACAGCGGTGTTGTTCCCCGCCTTCGCCGCCCAGTTTGCGCTGGGCGGCGCCGGCAACCAGGGCTTGTTCGCACGCTCGACCGATGCGCTGCTGGCCCTGCTCATACCGGTGACAGCGGGCATTGCGCTCTTCGCGCACGAGGGCCTGGCCTTGTGGGTAGGGCCCGACTTCGCCGAACACAGCGCACAACTGCTTCAGATCTTCGCCGTCGGCACACTGATCAACTGCCTCGCGCACGTGCCTTTTACCTTGATACAGAGCGCCGGCGCGGCGCGGTTGACGGCGTTGATCCACCTGGCCGAGCTGCCTTTTTTCATCGCCCTGCTTTGGTTCATGACGGCGCGCTTTGGCGCCATCGGCGCGGCATTGGCGTGGCTGGTGCGCATCGTCGTCGACACCGGGCTGATGTTCGAGATGTGCCGCCGTCTGTTGCACTGGCCGATGGTGGCTGTTGTCAACCCGCCGCGCCTGGCCTTGGCGGCCCTGGCGGGTGCGGCCTTTGCCGGGATGGCTTTGCCCACACCGGCCATGAAATTGGCGTGGCTGCTGCTGTGCACGGGCGCGGCACTGTTTGGCCTGCGCAGCGCCCTGCGCCGGCCTGATTCGGTCTGATCTGCCCACCATGCGCACCCCCAGCCTGGTGACCCTCGTCACCCCCACCTACAACCAGGCCGCCTATCTGGCCGAAACCCTGGACAGCGTGCTGGCGCAGACGCACCCGGCCCTGGAGTACCTGGTTATCGATGACGGCTCCAGCGACGACACACCCGCCGTCATGGCGCGCTACGCCGACCAGTTGAGCGCGCTGCGCCAGTCCAACATGGGCCAGGCCGCGACGCTGAACAAGGGCTGGGGCATGGCACGCGGCCAATACATCGGCTACCTCAGTTCTGACGACCTGCTGCGGCCCGAGGCCATCGCGCGACTGGCAGCGGTGCTCGACGCCCAACCCGACGTGGTTTGCGTGTTCCCCGACAGCGACCTCATCGACACGCGCTCGCAGATCATCCGGCGCGCCGTGTGCCGGCCGTTCGACCTGGAGCAGGTCGTGGTGTCGCAGGAATGCGGGATCGGCCCGGGTGCGCTGTTTCGGCGTGAAGCCTTCGAAGCCACCGGCGGCTGGCGCACCGACATGCGCCTGGGGCCCGACCGCGAGTTCTGGATCCGGCTCGCGGCGTTCGGTCGCTTCGAATTCGTCGCCGAGAGCCTGGCGCGCTACCGCACCCACCCCGAGGCGACGTCATTCCGCGCCGCCTCCGAGGAGGTCTCGCATGAAT